>JAGLDA010000173.1 GCA_023145955.1 Bacteroidales bacterium | reverse complement strand
AGGCGTGCCTCATTACTTTTAAGAAGAATAATATAAATGCCTTTTGCTAAATTACTTATATCAATATCAAATCGCTCTCCATTATAGTTTAGAATTTTTCTTGAATACACTTCTTTTCCTTCTGAGTTAGTTATTGAAATATCAGTAACTGTTATATCAATCTTTTCTATTTCAATACTGAAAACTCCATTACTTGGGTTTGGAAATACCTTGAAACTGCTGTTTTGATTTGAATTATTAATAGTTTGGCATGTGGAGGCCTGAACTTGAATAGTGTCATAATCAATATAGCCATAGCCACTTCGAATAACAGATATGCTTTGATTACCAAGGGTTAAATTGGATTGATTTAATATAATGCTTTGGGTGGTATCTCCAGTTGACCATAAATAACTATAGTTTCCGCTATCTGCATTAAGAACAAGAGTGTTGTACAAACAAATTAAAGTGTCGTTACCCAAATTCAATTGAGGAGGGCGTACATTAAGACCATAGGTAAATATCTGTATTGCGTTATAAGGGCATGCCTTGTCGCGCACTGCCACAGTGAAATATTGTTTTTTGGTTGAGATATCATCTAGTTCGGGAGTCCATTCATAATGTGCGTAGGCCGAGTCAGTAGCATTATGATAAATAATAAATGTGTCAGCGTCTACAGCATGATTCCACGAAATATTAAAAACTCCATTTTGTGATGTTGCAGCATCGGGATCGATACCGCAAATATTAAATTCTATTTTTTGATTTGCCTGAATTTCAGCACTATAAATGGTGTCGTTTGTACTATAATGATTGTCCTGAAAATTAAAGCCTGATAATTTAGGGTATTGATTTGCATTAGAATAAACTTGTACTTCAATATTTCGGTGATTTGTGGCAATATTTGTCATTACATTATTAACCACCCTCCATTCTTCAACTTTAATTCCCACAATAGTATTTAGGTTAATATTTGGTTTTAGGTGTATTTCTCCAGTTTGATGGTTAATCGTAATAGGAATGGATGAGCTTAAAAAATTTGTGCTACTATAAGGGCTAATATAATTTACACTATTTCCGATTGATTGATAGGGTGCATAAAATGAAATGTATAGGCTGTCGTTGTCGGGATCGATAATACCACAATTGTAAGTAAAATCTTCATCTTTGTTAAGTATTATAAATGGTGGATTAGAGAAATAGGCCGTTTGGTTTTGAATAGCGCTTGTGTTATTGAACTCAAAAATTTCAGTGTATGAAGAACTTGAATTATTTGTAGTAGTTGTCAATGGGTTTCTACAGCAGGAAGCATGTTTTATAGTCCATATGCCTGGAGGAATTGTAACTTGCCCTATGTAGGTGTATTTTTGTATGGCTAGATTATTATCTGTGCCATTCGAACATTTGCTACTGTAGCTATTGCATACGGGTGTAATTTCAAAACCACTAGTAACATCTTTGGGAATTAGATTGGTAAAGTTATGGCTAGGATCTAGAGAATTAGTAAAAGTAAAAAGTAATGCAGCTGGGCTATTTATATAATTACAATTTCTGTAAAAAGTAAATTGTATTTTATAGGTATTCCCTCCAATATGAGTCAATTTATATTCAGCTCCTGCAAATGGACTGGCAGTTGCATATTGTGAAAGAAAGAATAGGTTGATAAAAAGAAATAATATGGCTTTTCTCATAATAATATATTTTTCAATAAATTGCTTACAAACAGACAATACAAATATACGAAAAGTTGCTTTTTAATTTTTGGTGTTGCTGTAAATGAACAGTAAGGTTTCTACGTGAAAATTTACTATTTCTTACCCAATAATCAAATCCATACGATGATGATTAAGAAATGAGCGAATAATGCTTTGAGTATCCTTATTATTTTTCATAGCTTGTATGCAATTGGTAAGACTAGTTTTATTTCCAATTTCTGAGTCACTAATATAGCCAAAGCCTTGATATACACTATCTACAATCTGAATAATTGCACGCTCTCCGGCTTTTCTTCCCTTGTCCAGAATGTAAAAGTTTTTATGTTGAAATTGTAAGCGGTCTAGCGCCATTACAACTCTTTTATTGTAGTTTTCAGTAGGCTCTTTGCCAATGCAAGCTCCTTGACATTTGTGAATTTGATAATCAAAACAAGCCCCTTCTGTTTTATAAAGCCCAATTAGTTTTTGACAGAGTTCATACTCTTCCACCAATTTGTACATAAACTCCTTGGCGGATTCGCGTGATTGAAAACTCGTATATGGTTTATCTAGAGGTTCTATTTTATCTGTGTATAGTTCGTAATAACCCTCTTTATTTATTCGTGAGAATAATCCATATGTAAAAATGCTACGCCTCTGTGCTCTATTATAAATGGGTTTTAGCTTTTTTATCTCGTCCGATTCTAATAGCAAAGCAATTAGTTCGCTTCCAGTGATAGCGTAAGTAAGATCTGCAATATGATTAATCATCTCCACCGACTTGCGTGTACTATGATTGTTTAAGTGCTGTAAAATACGTTTATGAATATTGATACTTTTACCCACATAAATAATATCTTTCTTCGAGTTAAGAAAATAGTAAACGCCTGTTTTATGAGGTAGCTTGTCAATGATTTCTTTATCCAGTGCTGGCGGAAGGTAGAAGGCTTTGCCGCCAGCTAAATCGGGTTTTATATTTAATAAAATATCAAATAGGTGCGCCGTCGCTTTTGCATCACCCAATGCACGGTGCTTGTCGGTATGAGGTATTCCCAACGACTGAGTAAGCTTGCCCAAACTATACGATGGTTGGCCTTTAATATATTTGCGCGAATTACGAACTGTACACAGCGTTTTTCTTTCAAAAATGTAATTGAATTCTTGAAATTCGCTGCGAAGAAAATTATAATCAAATGTTACATTATGCCCAATTATTGTGCAGCCCTCAGTCATTTCAATAATCTTTTTTGCCAACTCAAAAAACTTGGGTGCATTTGCGACCATTTGATTATTGATGCCTGTAATTTGTGTTATGCGATAGGGAATATTTTTCTCAGGATTAATTAGACTATGAAACTCGTCGGTTACCTTTTTACCATTATGAAGTAAAATAGCGATCTCGGTTATTTTTTCGTTTTTGGCACTAAGGCCAGTGGTTTCTACGTCTATAATGGCAAACATATGGGGGCGAGTTAATAGTTTTGTTTGTGTTAAAAGTTTTTAATTAAGTTATGTTAATCGATTTTATGCATAATTGTATATTGGCGGCCCTTCGACAGGCTCAGGGACCTTTTG
>JAGLDA010000172.1 GCA_023145955.1 Bacteroidales bacterium | reverse complement strand
GATTAACAGTCAGGTGCTCTAACCAGCTGAGCTAAAGAGGAATTTAGCTAAGGAAAAAATTTTCCTTTTGAAGCGATTGCAAAGATACACTAAGTTTTATTTTCTACAAGGTTTTTCTTATTTTTTTTAATAAAACCATGTAGTATTTGTATTTAGTTATATATCAGTATTATAATGGAGATATATTAAACATAAATAGGGTTAGAAAATTGATTTTCTAACCCTATTCCCTTTAAATATCTAGGTGATTATTCCTATTCCTCGTTTGGAGAAAGGAATTTATACACCATTCCAGCCAATATAGCACCTATAATTGGAGCTACCCAAAATAGCCATAGTTGTCCAGTAAAATCACCTCCAGCAAATAATGCTTGCGATGTACTTCGTGCTGGATTTACCGATGTATTGGTAACAGGAATGCTAATTAGATGAATTAGTGTTAGGGCTAAACCAATAGCTATACCTGCAAATCCTGCAGGAGCTTTTGGATGCGTTGCTCCTAAAATTACTATTAGGAAGAAGAATGTCATTGCTATTTCAATAATTAAAGCTGCCATCATTGAATAACCATCAGGAGATAGTTCGCCAAATCCATTGGAAGCAAATCCGCTTGTTACATCAAAACCAGCTTTGCCACTAGCAATAAGGTACAGAACCCCTGCTCCGGCTAATGCGCCAAATACTTGTGCACCGATATAAGGAAGTATTTTTTTAGCTTCAAATCTGCCACCCATCCATAATCCTATTGATACCGCAGGGTTGAAGTGAGCACCGCTAATATGTCCTAATGCATATACCATTGATAATACTGTTAGGCCGAAAGCGATAGATACTCCTACAAAGCCAATTCCTAATTCAGGATATCCAGCTGCTAATACAGCGCTTCCACATCCACCAAGCACAAGCCACATTGTGCCAATAAACTCAGCACCTAATTGTTTACTTAAATTCATAATTGTTCAAAATTAATTAATAAAAATTGTAATTATTTTCATTACAAATGTAATATAAAAAAAACATATCTTTGAAACTAACTAATTTACATTAACTTAAATAAAAGAAAATTATGGAAACCATTAATGATAATCATAGATCAGAAGTAATGTCTGTAAAAGATTGGCTGGTAACAATGCTTGTTGTAGCAATTCCTCTTGTGGGTTTTATTATGATTTTTGTATGGGCTTTTGGCGATAGTGCAAATAGAAATAAGGCAAACTGGGCTAAAGCTTCTCTGCTATTATTAGCTATTGTTTTAGGTATTTATGCTCTAGTATTTGCTTTATTCGGAATGGCTTTCCTAGCAGGAACAGGGATACAATAGAAAGCAAAAAGCCAAATTCCTTAGGAATTTGGCTTTTTAAAATATCTTTTCTCTTGTGGTTTTCTATTCCAATGTAAAAGAACTAGTGCCAATTTGTGCACCATCTAAATAAATGGCTACATGGTATGTTCCTTTCATTGCATCAGTATCTGATTTTTTATCCCAGTTAAGTTCTAAGTTAATGCTTTTATTTTGGTAATCAATTTCTTGTTTTAAAGAATATTGAAGTCTAGTTTCGCCAGCTAAAAAGCTAAATTCATCGCCTTTTCCTTCGCTAATAATTAAACCATCAGGTCGAGCAATGCGTACATAAGCAAATCTCTTTCCTGGTTTTGCAAGTGGATTTTCGCCAACAGTAAATCGTATTTTTACTCTATCAACTCTATGTGCTTTAAATGTTTCAACTTCGCGTTTCGTCTTTCCTCTTAAACGGAATGTTGTTCCTTTTACGTTATAAGCTCTAAGTATTGCCCCAGTCTCTACAATCTGAGAAAGCTGATCTTTCTCTGCTTCAAGTTTATGAGCTTTCTTAGTAGTTGAATTTATTTTGTCATTAGCAATCAGCAAATCCTCTTTAAGCTTATGGTTCTCTGTATAAATTGAATCTAACTGATCAATATAACTTTGATGTACCTTTCGTAAATAAGTTAGCTTACGCTTTATATGACGATAATCAGAAGATTTTGCAATAAGCTTTTTAATCTCTTTTGCATTTGCATCAATTATACTATCCTTTTGAGCAGCCTGCTCACTAAGTTCACCATAATCCTTCTTCACTTCTGAATGTTGAACCATTAATGAATCTAGTTCTCCGGTTAAATCCATACGAATCTCTTCCTTCTGTATTTCAACTGCTTTTATCTCTTCTCGTGAATACAATAAGGTCCATAATAATACTGCAATTATTGCAATTAAAATGGCGATAGTAACTTTATAACCAGTAGTATTAACTTTCTTTTCTGTTGTAATATTTTCTTTATTGTCCATATTCTAAATATAAGAATTATTGTTTTACAAAATTATACTTTTTTAGCTATCAATTCAATCATTTATTATACCTAATAAAGTAGCTTTCTTAATTATTAATAACATCTAATTTATAGTTTTATTACTATTTTATAATATTATTTATACTAATTGTATTAAGGGTTCTTTATTTAGCTCTAAATCAGACTTTAAAATAGATAGTTCGTCTTCATTTATTTTATTTATTTCTGCCAAATAGGTATAAATATTTCTGAATGAAGAGAAATAGTTTTTCATGCTTTCTTTATTTGCCCATTGGCATTTATCAATAAAGTAAGATTGCAAAAAAGGTATTACTTCTTTCGAACTTTCATTCAGTAAATGTATGTCTGAACGTAATAGATATTGATTCGCAAAAAAACCAATGTTTTGAATATGACCTTTTATATCATTAGAACTATAGCCTTTCTCTTCCATCCACAACTCAAATCCTTCAAGCAAATGAAAGTGATAAGCTTCTGTTTCTGCTATTCTTTCAGTCCAATCAAGGTATTTGTCGTTATCCATATTAGATAAGTTTTTTCCTAACCAAATATTGTAATATTTGTACAGCGTTAGTAGCAGCACCTTTGCGAAGGTTATCAGCTACAATCCACATATTAAGCCCATTCTCTATACTCTCATCGCGACGTATTCTGCCCACAAATACCTGATTTCTATTCTCTACCATGGAAGGCATAGGATATAGGTTTGCCATAGGAAAGTCCAAGACTACAATGCCAGGCATCATTCCAATAAGTTTTTTAGCTTCGTTAATATCATACTCTCTTTCAAACTCAATATTTACCGATTCGGAATGACCTCCAGTAACAGGAACTCTTACCACAGTAGCAGTTATGGCAATATTTGGATTGGAAAGAATCTTCCTTGTTTCATTAACTAACTTCATCTCTTCGGTAGTATAATCATTAGGAAGAAAAGAACCTCCATGAGGGATTACATTTTTATCAATCCTGTGAGGATATGCTTTTGTTAGAGGATCTTTCATTCCTCGTTCATCTTCCATCTGCGATATTCCAGCCATGCCTGAGCCCGTTACTGATTGGTAAGTTGATATAACTAAGCGCTTAATACCGTATATATGTTGTAATGGCTTTAGTGCAACTACCAATTGGATAGTAGAGCAGTTAGGGTTTGCAATAATTTTTGTTTCACTAGTTATCTCCTCTGCATTTACCTCTGGCACTACCAAAGGAACATTATCTTCCATGCGCCAAGCAGAGGAATTGTCAATTACATAAGAACCATTTTTAGCAAATTTTGGAGCCCATTCTTTGGACGCCTCTCCGCCAGCACTAAATAGAACTACATCAGGCTTGCTATCTAAAGCATTTTGCATGCTTACTACTTTATAAAGATTACCATTGAAATCAATCTCCTTACCAACCGAACGCTCCGATGCCGCCACTATTAACTCATCAATTTGTACGCCCTCTTCAGCAATTACTGCTAACATTTTACTTCCCACAAGGCCTGTTGCTCCTGCTATTAATAACTTCATAATATGCTGATTTTAACAATTGTAAAACTATAATGTTTTTGACAAAATAATTATTTATTTCCTTTGCAAAAATATTACTTTTATGAATTCAAATTAACATAGATGTATAGCCAATAATTATATGAGACTTTTAATAATAATACTATCTATAATTATGCCCGTGAGTTGTGCCTTTGCTCAATTTACAGATGATTTTTCTGATGGTAATTTCACAAATAATCCTATATGGGATGGTGATGTAACTTCGTTTGAGATAAATAATAGCGAACAATTGCATCTTAAAACTATAAATGCAGACACCGCAATTTTATATACTTCGAGTACAGTTATTACTAATTCTGAATGGAGGTTTTTTATTAAACAATCGTTCAACTCTTCTAATAATAACCATACTAGAGTTTATTTGGCATCTAATAATTCGGATCTTAAATCAAATTTGAACGGGTATTATATTCAAATAGGAAGTACTAATGATAATATTTGCCTTTGGCGACAAGATGGAGATATACATACCAAACTCATAGATGGTACAAATATGAGTACCGGAGGGTCTGTAAATAAAATCTTTATAAAAGCAATTTGCGA
>JAGLDA010000171.1 GCA_023145955.1 Bacteroidales bacterium | reverse complement strand
AGTAATTCTACAAAGTTTTATTTCGACGATTTTTATGTGGGAAGTATTATTGTTGATACATTGGCTCCAAAAGTAGAATCAATTTTGGTAAATAGTCCATTAACTATTGATGTGAAATTTGATGAAGTGGTTGAAAAAAACTCTGCAGAAAATGAATCGAATTACGTAATTGATAATGGAATAGGGAATGTGTCGCAGGTTATACGAAGTAATACTGATTCTTCAATTGTACATATAACATTAACTACGGCTTTAAGCTACGAGCAACTTTATAAGCTCACAATATCAGGTATTAAGGATGGAGCTAATAACATTATGCAATCTGCAAATTTTGATATTATATGGTATAATATAATAAAGGGTGATGTTGTAATTAATGAAATAATGTGCGACCCTTCTCCAGTAGTTGCTTTGCATGATGCCGAATGGGTGGAGTTGTATAATAACTCGCCCAAACAATTAGACCTCAGTAATTGGACCCTGCAAATTGGAAGCAGTGCAAAAACTATTAATTATGGAAGAATTGATGCTCATTCGTATATAATTATCGGTCACCAAGATGATGAATATCTACTGGCTCAATATGGTAGTTTTATTGGTTTAAGCTCCTTTTCTTTGGCAAATTCATCAGGAAAGATTTTGTTAAAAAATGATTTAGGAGAAATTATGCACTATGTAAATTATAGTCAAAATTGGTATAAAGATGCGGCCAAAAGTGATGGTGGCTGGACTCTTGAAATGATAGATTCTCATAATTCATGTGGAGAAATAGACAATTGGGCAGCATCAGAAAATCTTGATGGAGGCACCCCCGCTTACCAAAACTCGATTAAAGCTAAAAATCAAGATAAAAAGGCTCCCCTTGTGGAACGAATAATTGTTTCGAGCAACAATAGTTTAGAGATATATTTTAGTGAAAGTACGGACTCTGTTAGTGTTATGGATATTACTAAATATAAGGTTTCAGAGGGAATTGGTAGTCCATTTATAGTGCAAGCATCATATCCAGATTATAAAAGTTATACTTTACAGTTTAATGGTAATTTTATAAATGAAGTCCTTTATAATTTGGAAATAGAGAATGGCATAAGTGATTGTGCAGGAAATTCAATTTCTGAAAAAAGTATATTAAGATTTGGAATTCCACAAAAAATTGACAGTAGCGATATCATTATTAATGAAGTATTATTTCATCCAAAGAATAATGGTGTTGATTATGTAGAAATTTATAATAATTCTGATAAAATCATAGATTTAAAAGAGTTACAATTGTCAAGTTGGAATACTGAGGATGAAAATTGGTATAATATAAATGATATATCAAAAAATGGATTTCAAATTTTTCCTTATGAATATTATGTGCTTACAACAAATAAGGACGTTGTGATGCAACAGTATTTTGTTGCTGAGCCAAATAATATTATTGAGATGGAAAGCTTACCAAGTATGAGTAATACTGAAGGAAATATTTTTATCACTAATAAATCATTACAAATGATTGACGGAATGGAGTATTCGGATGAAATGCATTATGCTTTGCTGGATAATCCTGAGGGTATTAGCTTGGAACGCCTAAGTGTATCCACTTCGGCATTGGACAGATCTAATTGGCATTCGGCTGCAACTCCTGGGCGCAATGCGGAGGGGTTTGGCGGCACTCCAACTTATGAAAACAGCCAAAGTGCAGCCTCTATTTCTCAAGGAGAATGGAGCCGAACACCAGAAATATTTTCTCCTGATAATGATGGTTTAGATGATTATCTGCAAATAAATTACAATATGAAAGAGCCTGGATATACTGCTAATGTGAGTATTTACGACTCTAAAGGTAGGTTGATAAGGAAATTGTCTTCTGGGCAAATACTTGGTGCCCAAGGGCAGATTATTTGGGATGGGCTAAATGATAATCGACAAAAATCTAAGATTGGAATTTATGTGATATTGATAGATTATTTTAACCTCAAAGGCGATGCACAGGCTACGAAGTTGACTTGTGTATTAGGAGGTGATTTGTAAAAGAGAAGGATGAAGCTTAGATGTATTTTTTATTATGCAAATTAAATAACCACAAACAAAACCTTTATAACTTTCATCCTTATTTACTTCCCATATTGTAAGGCAAAATTCACTACTTTTGCACATCAAAATTTTAGAGAAATATAGAATGGAAGAAAGCAATAATAAGTCGCTAAATTTTATAGAGCAAATAATTGATAATGACCTTAAAGAGGGCAAGAATGAGAAACGTGTTTATACTCGTTTTCCTCCTGAGCCTAATGGATATTTACATATTGGTCATGCAAAAAGTATATGCTTAAATTTTGGATTAGGAGAGCAATATGGAGGAAAAACCAACCTTCGTTTTGATGATACTAATCCTAGCAAAGAGGATGATGAGTATGTTAATAGCATTATTGAGGATGTAAAATGGCTTGGATTCAAATGGGATGGAGATATTCATTATACTTCAGATTATTTTGATCAATTATATGTTTGGGCATGTGATTTTATTAAAAAAGGATTGGCTTATATTGATGAGCAAACATCCGAACAGATGCGTGAGCAGCGAGGAACTCCACAAGAACCTGCTAAACCAAGCCCTTTTCGTGATAGAGGAGTTGAAGAAAATCTAGATTTATTTGAAAGAATGAAGAATGGTGAATTTGAAGATGGTAGCATGGTTTTGCGTGCTAAAGTAGATCTTTCATCACCAAATATGCAGATGCGCGACCCTGTTATGTATCGTATTTTGAGAGCAAAACATCATCGTACTGGACATGACTGGAGCATATATCCTATGTATGATTTTGCTCACGGACAAAGCGATTATATAGAAAATATCACTCATTCTATTTGTACTTTAGAGTTTGAAAATCATCGCCCTTTATACAATTGGTATTTGGATCATATAGCTGGCGATGTGGATCGTACTCAGCAGATAGAATTTGCAAGGCTGAATTTAAACTATACTGTGATGAGCAAGAGAAAGCTTATGCAACTAGTTGAAGAAAATATTGTTAGTGGATGGGATGACCCAAGAATGCCTACAATATCAGGACTACGCCGTAGAGGATTTACGCCTGAATCTATTCGTAATTTTGCCGATAGAATAGGAGTTGCAAAACGTGATAATATTATAGAATATAGCCTTTTGGAATTCATGTTGCGTGAGCACCTAAATAAAATTACAGATAGAGTTATGGCTGTTATTGACCCTATAAAACTTACTATCAGTAATTATGATGAAGGTGTATTTGAGGATTGTGAGTTAGTAAATAATCCTGAGGATGATAATAGTGAAAAAAGAAATGTTCCTTTTGGTAGAAATTTATTTATCGAAAAGAGCGATTTTATGGCCGATGCTCCTAAAAAATTCTTCCGCCTTTCGCCAGGTAAAGAGGTAAGGTTAAAAGGTGCATATATTATTAAATGCGAAGATTATATAACTGATGCGCAAGGAAATGTTACAGAAATAATTTGCACTTACGACCCTGAAACTAAGAGTGGTAGTGGTATTTCTCGTAAAGTGAAAGGTGTATTGCACTGGGTAAGTGCTGAGAAAGCTATTGATGCTGAAATTCGCCTTTATGATAGATTGTTTAATGATGAGGATCCTCTAGGGCATGAAGATAAAGATTTTAAAGAATTTATAAATCAAGATTCTTTACAAATAATAAAAAGCTGTAAACTAGAGCCTAGTTTAGCAAATGCTAAGATTGAAGATAAATTTCAGTTTATGCGTAATGGGTATTTCTGTGTGGATAAGGATAGTAATCCAGGAAATATGGTTTTTAACCGTACTGTAGCATTGCGCGATTCGTGGGCAAAGAAAAAATAGTACTCATTTAGCTGACCACACTTTAAAATAGATAATTGGATGTCAATAAGCATAAAAAATATCAGTAAACTTTACGGAAAGCAGAAAGCTTTAGATGATGTAAGTTTGGAGATAAAGAGCGGGGAAATTGTTGGTCTGTTAGGACCAAATGGAGCGGGGAAATCCACACTTATGAAAATTATTAGCTGTTATATTCCACAAACGGAAGGTCAGGTAGAGGTTATGGGTCATAATGTAATTGACGACCCCATTGCTGTAAAACGCAAAATTGGTTACTTGCCTGAAAGCAATGCTTTATACTACGAAATGTATGTAAAGGAATATCTTAATTTCGTTGCAGGAATTTTTAAGATTAAAAATAAGAAAGAGCGCATTGCCGAAATAATTGAGCTAACGGGCTTACAAAAAGAGCAACATAAAAAGATTGGTGCCTTGTCAAAAGGCTATAAGCAGCGCGTAGGTATTGCTCAAGCGTTTATTCATAATCCTGATGTACTTATTCTTGATGAACCTATTAGCGGATTGGACCCTAATCAGCTAATAGAAATCAGAAATATGATTAAGAAAATTGGCGAAACAAAAACAGTACTTTTTTCTTCACATATAATGCAAGAGGTTGAAGCTGTATGCGATAGGATAATTATAATTAAAGATGGTAAGGTAATAGCGGATAGTCCTAAAAGTGAAATTCAGAAACTATGGAAAAATAAGGAAATTATTTTTGTAGAGTTTAAGGAAGAAATTGATGAAAAAATATTGTCGGCAATTGACGGAGTAGAGAATGTGTCTAAAAGTAGTAATGGTAAATATAGAATCACTGTTGCTTCGAAAGAAGATATCCGCCCATCGATTTACGATTGTGCTAAAGATAATAATCTTACACTTATAGGATTACAAAGTGAAGAAATTAGCTTGGAGCATATATTTCAGGACCTTACAAAATAAATTTTTATAGGATTATCATCATTTTTATAGGCTCATTTATTTTAAACATTTTTTAGCAATATATTATACAATTTTACGTTGAATTACATATTAAGTATATTATATCAGAGATACTTAAAACACAATATCATAGCGAATGAAGTACATCTATCTATTATTATTACCCTTTATTCTTATATTTCAGTCTTGTGAGATTATCAATCCAGATGAGGATATGCCGTCGTTTATTAAAATTGATACGATAACATTCTCTTCAGAATTTGATGAGGGGACTGATCTTGTTGAAATTGCTGATGCATGGGTTTATGTAAATGGAGACCTTATTGGCGCTTACGAAATGCCTTTTGAAATCCCAGTGCTTAAGTCTGGTGCTACAACCGTAAGAATATCACCAGGAATAATACTAAATGGAATTTCTGGCACAAGAACTATAAACCCATTTTATACAAGCTATAATCAGAATCTTACGCTTACAATTGGTGAAACTACGACTATCAAGCCTAGTTGCGAATATCAAGATGGACTTATATTTCCATGGAATAATAGAGGCGAAGAGGATTTTGAAGATGGAGGAATTAGTATTGATTCCATAGGCAACTCGTCCGTAAAGATTGTTAAATCAACAGATGATATTCTTGAGGGGCTATATTCTGGTCTGGTAAAATTAGATGCTGGCCATAAAACATTCTACGGGCAAAGTACAAATGCCTTTGTTTTGCCAAATAATGGCTCTGGCGTGGTTATGGAAATGCATATAAAGAATGATGTTCCGGTTATGATAGGAATGTTTGCTTATATGCCGGGAGGCACCATCGTTTCTAATGATCACCTAGGGATTAACCCAGGCTCAGATTGGAAAAAAATATATGTAAATTTTACTGAATTGGTTGCAAATTATCCTACGGCAAATGAGTATCGCGTGTTTTTTAAAGCAAACCTTGGAGATAATGAAGAAGCATTAATATATTTAGATAATATTAAAATACTGCATTTTTAATGAATAGACCTTTACAAACAATAAAATGTATTCTCATCGACTATCTCGCTGCGGCGATATCGTGGGCGGCATTTTTTATGTATCGTAAGCATGCTTATTCAACGGACTATTCAAATCTTCGCGAAATTAGTATTGACGATTCTAAGTTTCTGACAGGAATGCTTATAATACCAATACTATGGTTAGTATTATATTTTGTGATGGGTAGTTATAAATCTGTTTATCGTAAAACTCGTGTTAAAGAATTGGGCAATACATTTATAAGCTCAATAATTGGGGTAATTATAATTTTCCTTTTTGTTATTATTGATGATTATGTAAATTCTACATCAGAATTAATAGTTTATGGTGGGATACTTTTTGTTCTACATTTTGGTATAACGTCTTTTTTCAGAATGATTCTTACTTCTATTATGGTAAATAAGATTCACACAGGAAAAATAGGCTTTAATACTTTAATAATTGGAGGAAACGGAAATGCTACGGCAATATATAACGACATTCTTAATCAAACAATATCGTCAGGTAATAAGTTTGTTGGCTTTGTTAATGTCAATAAGGCTAATTCTTATAAACTAGCAAGTTTTTTACCACAGCTTGGCCATTATCTTCAAACACCACAAATAATTGAGGAAAAGAAAATTGAGGAGGTTATTATTGCAATAGATCCATCAGAGCATGCGAAAATAAAAAGTATAATATCTTCGTTACGAAATACAAATGTTATTATTAAGGTGATTCCTGATATGTACGATATAGTATTGGGAAGTGTTAAAATGACTGCTATTTTTCAAGCTCCACTAATACAAATTGCACCAGAAATAATGCCTTATTGGCAGGTAGTATTAAAAAGAATTATGGATATAACAATTTCATTAGTTGCCATAGTTGTTTTGTCTCCACTTTTCATATTTACTGCGGCAATGGTGTATTTTACATCTAAAGGTCCAATATTCTATTTTCAAGAGAGAATAGGAATAAATGGCAAACCTTTTAGTATGCTTAAGTTTAGAACAATGTATATGAATGCTGAGAATGCTGGGCCGCAATTAAGTTCAGATAATGACCCTAGAATTACAGCTTTTGGTAGAATAATGCGTAAAGTAAGATTGGATGAAATTCCTCAATTCTTTACTGTAATAAAAGGAGATATGAGTCTTGTGGGATATCGCCCTGAGCGTCAGTTTTTTATTGATCAAATAATAGAAAGAGCACCACAATATAATATGCTATTGAAAATTAAGCCAGGAATAACCTCTTGGGGGCAAGTAAAATATGGTTATGCTGAGAATGTGGATGAAATGGTAGAGCGGTTAAAATATGATATCCTTTATATTGAGAATATGAGTATTGCGGTAGATATAAAAATTATGTTCTATACAATGATAATAGTAATTACAGGAAGAGGTAAATAGTAATTATTGTTTGCTGCTTCAAAGTAGAAACAACAAACAATAAACAACATTATATAGTATCCATCTCAACCACCTTAGCCAAAATTTCAGCATAAGGAAGAATAAGATAAGTTTTTCCTTCAAAATTTGTTTCTGTACCTGAGTATTCTTTATATAATACCGTATCTCCAATAGCAACTTCAGCATCTTCAATAGAGCCCATACTTATAATTTTAGCGGTGCTTTGTTTTTCTTTTGCAGTATCAGGAATAATAATTCCACTTATAGTTTTCTGCTCTCCTTTGTCTTCAGTAATGTCTAAAAGTACATTCTGATTTATTGCTTGTAATTCTTTCATTTTATCTCTTTTTATAGTATTTTTAATATATATATAATGCTACGTCATTTATCTAATAAGTAAATTTAGAAGGCTAAATTTCCAGCAGCAAATTTATTCTATTTTTATCAAATCCAACAATCATTTCACCTCCAATATCAGTCTGAGGCACTCCTTGCTGTCCACTTCTGGCCATCATTGATTGTGCTGCTGATTGGTTTTTTGATATATCAATATCAGTATACCTTACGCCATGCTTATTGAGATGATTTTTGAGAGTAGTACACCACGAGCATGTAGGTGTTGAATATACAGTTACAGGTTTATGAGATGATTCTTTGTCATCTTTTGCCGAGATTTTAAATAAGCTAGATTCTACTAAATTTTTATAATATTCACCAGATTGGCAACCCTTATAATTATTTTTAAAATCTTTACCTTTAAATTCTAAAAAACTTGGTACAGATGTTATTGCATATTGTATATGGATATCACGAACATTAGCCACATCAGCAGTAAGAATGGCTGTGTTTTTTATCTCAAGATTTTTTAGATTTTTTAAAGCGCAATCGCTTTGCTCAGCACCTGATTTGTATAATAAAACAAAAGTTTGATCATTTTGTTTTAGAGTTTTCAATAATTCAGTATGCGATTTTATAGCTTTCATCATTTGTATTTTTATAAGGTAATCTCACTTAAAAATTATGCCATATTAAATTTACGACAAACTGACACTATAAATGTATACTATTACTGAAATGAGGAGAAAGTATTATAGCTTACCTGCGTTTTTTACGCTTATGAACCTTTCTATTTCCGTCTTTTTCTTTTTCCATTTTATTTAGAAATGACTTGGATATTTTTACTTTTCCTTTTTTTGATGGAGGGGGTTTTGAATATTGAACTCCAGGCCCAACAAGCTCTTGAATCCATTCTTTTTTACCCATTTTTATTAGTTCTTTATGGATATATCCCTTATTTTCCTTCTTATACCAAAAGAAAAATTTCCTTTGTTTTAGTTTTTCTTGGGGGTCTTTCTCAGTAAAAACAGGTTTTAAAGTATATGGATGAACTCCCGAATAAAATATAACTGCAGCCACAGTCATAGGTGTAGGATTTAAATCTTGAACTTGCTCAAGTTTGAACCCCATATCTTTAGTTTTTACAGCCAAATCAGCCATGTCTTCAACGTTACTTCCTGGATGTGAGGAAATAAAATATGGAACAACTTCTTGATTAAGATTAAATTTCTTTGATTTCTCTTCAAATTTCTTTTTAAAAGTATAAAATAGATCAAAAGAAGGTTTCCTCATTATTTTCAAAACCTTGTCGGAGGTATGCTCGGGGGCTACTTTTAATCTACCGCTAACGTGCTTATGAGCTACTAATTCTATATACTTATCAGCGCTTTCTTTTTCTTCCTTAGAGAGAGATTTATCTACTAGTAAATCATATCTAATCCCACTACCAATAAAAGCCTTCTTTATTTTAGGATTGGCATTTACTTTCTCATATACATCAATTAGTGCGTTATGATTTGTATCCAGATTATGGCATATATTTGGAAAAATACAACTCGGGCGATTACAGTCGAAGCATTCGTCTAAATCCACGCCTTTCATATTATACATATTTGCTGATGGACCACCCAGATCGCTAAGATAGCCCTTAAAATCAGGGTGTTTAGTAAGCTCTTCTACTTCTTTAAGAATAGATTCAGGGCTTCTGCTAGCAACAAATTTTCCTTGATGGGCAGAAATGGTACAAAAAGAGCAACCACCAAAACAACCACGGTGCATATTCACCGAAAATTTAATCATATCATAGGCCGCAATGCGTCCTCTTTTATTATATTTTGGATGAGGTAAGCGAGTATATGGCAAGTCAAAACTTTTGTCAATTTGCTTAGAGCTCATTGTTGGGTAAGGAGGGAGCACAACTATAGCCTTGCCCTTATAAAATTGTACTAATGTTTTCGAGTTTATCTTATTCGACTCACGTTCAATATGCTTAAAGTTAGCTGCAAAAAGTAATTTGTCTTTTAGGCATTTCTCATGAGAATTTAATTCTATACAATTCCTTTGATTACGTATTAGATTTAGCTCTTCACTATTAGCAAAAAATACTGTTTGATTTACATCCTTAATATCACTGATTGCATCGCCATTTTTTAGTCTATTAAGAACTTCAATTATTGGCTGTTCAGCCATTCCATAAATAAGCAAATCAGCTTTTGAATCAGCTATTATAGAAGGTAAGAGCTTATTTTTCCAATAATCGAAATGAGTTAATCTGCGCAATGAGGCCTCTATACCACCAATAACAACAGGAGTATCGGGATATATTTTTTTAAGATTCTGACAATAAACAACAGTGGCATAGTCGGGTCTAAATCCGGCTTTTTCGCCAGCAGTATATGCATCATTAGATCTAAGGCGTTTATTTGAAGTATAATGATTTACCATGGAATCCATATTGCCTGCCGTTACAGCAAAGAAGTATTTAGGCTTACCAAATTTCTTAAAATCGCGAAGGTCATCACTCCAGTTTGGTTGGGCAACAATAGCTATTTTAAAGCCTTCGCGTTCAATTATTCTGCCAATTACGGCAGCACCAAACGAAGGGTGATCCACATAAGAATCGCCAGTGAATAATACAACATCCAGGTCATTCCAATTACGAAGTTTTGCCTCTTTTACCGTGGTAGGCAACCATGCTTCTATGGGAAAATTTGTCATGTATTATTTATTGCTAATTTGTTCATAATTATATGTAAAACAGTGTAGTATACTATTTTACTAACCCAATATTATAAGCCTTACGTAGCTCTTTTAGGTCTTGTATTTCCATCATTATATCGCTTCCAATATCAGTGTCAGAAACACGCTTTCGTTTAGGCACTTTCTCTAGATATGTAGCTTCAGAAATCATGTCCATTCCTTCCTCAATTGCTTTGCGCTTTGAGGAAAATTTTTGATGTGCTACAATCACAAGTCCATAGCTATTGTAAATAAGAGTATATCCTGCTAATCCAGTAACCGATTGATACGCTTTTGACATACCTCCATCTATTACTATAACTTTACCTTTAGCTTTAATTGGGCTCTCTCCTTTTTTTACTTTCACAGGAACATGGCCATTTACAATATGGCTTTTTTCAGGGTTAAGATCAAAATCTCGTAAAATCATTTTTATTACTTCAACATCATCACGAAAATCGAAGTAGGCATTATTCTGTTCCTTATGAAGTTCTTTATTATCAATAAAATATCTCTCAAAAGTGGCCATTTTTTTCTTTCCAAAAAGTGGTGAGTCTGGACCGCACCACAAATACCACATGATATCCAAATCATTGGAGTTAGTTTTTTTATTCCTTTTACTAAAAAAAGCTGTTCGGGCACTTATGTCAAAAAAGTCTAATAATTCCATTCCTTTATTAGTGGTTTTCCCAAATTTTACCTCTTTAAGCTTCCCATTATTATCTAATGGGATTGCTCCATGGAATAATAATAGTCCATTGTATTTAAGATACATAGAGCCTTTGGCAAAAAGAAATTTTATATGCTTTTGAAGTTTTTCACTCTTTAAAAAACCTTTTCTTAAATTATTCATTACTTCCTCTTCGGCCTCAGTAAGTTCAAAAGGATTCTTGGGATCAATAGTAGGAAAATCAGTGTCGTTTAGAGGATACTCTTTGCCATCTTGCAATAGCACACCTTTTTTAAAATCAATTCTATCAAGAATTTTTCTGTCATCCATTCCAAAATCTGGATTGCGACTTATTATTTGTCCTTCGAGCTTAAACTGAATTATACTAATTGCCTTATGAACTATATTTAATCTATCAATCTGTTTTTTATTCAGGTTTTCTTTTCCAGCTTTTATTATAAACTCCTCAGAGTAAGAGCTGTATATATCGGAAGCAAATTCGCTTAAGGGACGAATATTTATGCCATAAGAATTTTCAATGGTATGTAGGTTTCCATATCGTGCACTAATACGAAGTACAATGGCAATATACGCCAATGAACCCGAGGCGGCACCCATCCATACCATATCGTGATTACCCCATTGTATATCAATAGATTTATGCTCTAGGAGTTCATCCATCACTTTGTCTGCAGAAGGCCCTCTGTCAAAAATATCGCCAACAATATGAAGGTGATCTATTGCCAAATCATGGATAAAATTACTAATTGTAACAATAAAATCGTCAGCACTATCTAGGTCAATAATTGTTTGGATAATGGCTTGAAAATAAGCCTCCTTATCCATAAGATTTTCATTAACATTAAGAAGCTCATCTGTAATATATCTAAAGTTATTCGGTAGTGTTTTCCTAACTTTAGATCTTGAATATTTTGCGGCAAAACTACGAGCAATTTCTATAATATACCTAAGGTTCTTTTTGAACCATTCGTCAATATTAGCCTCAGATTGCTTTACATGCTTAAGCCTCTCTCGTGGATAGTATATAAGTGCAGCAAGAAATTGACGCTCTTGATATTCTAACCTATTGGAAAAAATATCGTCAATTCGACCCCTAATTACTCCTGAGCCATTACTTAATACATGCTTAAAAGTTTCATACTCACCATGAATATCTGAAATAAAATGCTCAGTAGCTTTCGGTAAGTTCAGTATTGCTTGAAGGTTTATTATCTCCGTATTTACAGCAGTAACACTAGGAAACTGCTTTGATAATAGTTTTAGATACTTAATTCGTTCACTAGTCATATTAGTATTTAATGTAAAATGCTTCTTCTTTATTGCATAAAAATGAAAAAAGCAATTATTAATCTGTTGGCAAATTTAATGATAAAATGGCAATTATAAGTTATTATTAAACAATTGTCTTATTGTTGTTTGGCAATCTAAAATTTATATATTTGCTATTTCAAACTAAAAACAGAAATAGCCATGAATATAAGAATAGTAAACAAATCGACAAATGAACTTCCTCAGTATGGCACAAAGGCTAGTGCAGGAATTGATTTACGTGCAAATTTGGTAAATGACGTAATAATGAAACCTATGGAAAGAACAATAATCCCGACAGGTTTATTTATGGAAATACCTGTTGGCTTTGAAGCTCAGGTACGCCCAAGGAGTGGCTTGGCCATCAAAAAAGGTGTTACTGTTCTTAATACTCCAGGTACTATTGATGCTGACTATAGAGGAGAGATTATGATTATTTTGATTAATCTTTCAAATGAATCTTTTGTGGTAAAACATGGTGAGCGTATTGCCCAAATGGTAATTGCCGCTCACGAACAAGCAGAATGGAATCTTGTACAGGATTTATCTGAAACGGACCGAGGTGCTGGTGGTTTTGGAAGCACGGGGGTTTAAATTTATTTATTGTTTGTTGTTGAAAATTGTTTGTTGTTCTTGAATACGGAACAACAAACATTTATATTAACCACTTAAGTATAGAATCAGAATTTTACATTTTACTTCTAATAATTTCATCAATAATTTTCAATTTCTCATCAAGCATAGGTTGCTCTTTGGCTTCTACTATTAGGCGTAAATATGGTTCTGTATTAGACGGGCGGATATTGAACCACCAGTCTTCAAATTCTAATCTATAACCATCAAAATCCATAAGTTTACTTATATTTTCAGTAGTTTCAAAATGTGATTTAACCATTTCCATAGCACCACTTTTATCATCAATTTTATAATTTATTTCACCCGAATTGGAGTAGGCTTTAATATTAGAAATAAGTTGAGAAACACTAATTCCTTGCTTTTTCATTTCTATCACCACATCAAGAATAATAGACATTGCCATCATTGCCGAATCTGAATGATAAAAATCCTCAAAATAATAGTGTCCTGCTAATTCACCTCCATATAATGCTCCAATCTCATCAAGTTTTAGCGAAGCAAAAGCTCTTCCAACTTTCCAAGTATACATTTCCACTAATCCAAGCTTAGCAAGATATTCTCCAACGGCCTTTGAGCTCCTAATGTCTTGCAAAACTTTAGTTCTAGGAGTATCTTTTTTGATAAAATAATGCCCCATTGCAGCAATCAGTAAATCTGGAGAAATAAACTCCCCTTTTTCGTCGATGAACATAACTCTATCAGCATCGCCATCGAAAATAATACCAATATCACTTTTATTCTTTACTACAGCTTTTCTAATATCAACAGTATTTTTCTGTACTAAAGGATTTGCTTCATGGTTTGGAAAACTTCCATCTAAAGTGTCATAAATATAATTATGATTATCGCCAATTATATCCCTAATAATTAAGCCAGCCATTCCATTTGAACAATCAATACTAATATTCAAATTAGAAAAATCTTTAGGGACATAGTTTTTCTGAAATCTTATATATTCTGTAGTTTTATCAAAATTGATAACTTTTCCGGTAATAGTATTTACAACAATCTCTCCTTGCATCATCTTTTCTAGCTCGCCAAGTCCTGTTTCATATCCAACGGGCTTAGCACCTGTCCTTGAAATCTTAAGACCGTTATACTCTTTGCCATTATGCGAAGCGGTAATCATAACTGAGGCATCAAAGCCAAACTTAGCAGTAAACCAATATACCATAGGAGTGGTACATAGGCCAGCATCATACACATCGGCACCAGCATCGCAAATACCTTTGCATAAATACTCATATACTTCAGGGGAGCTTATTCTCACGTCTCGTCCAATTAATACTTTATCAGTTTTTAATAATTTTGGCAGAAAGAACCCAACCTTATAGACATCATTTTTATCAAAATCTTGATTATAAATCCCTCGTATATCGTATGCATGAAAAGCGTTCATATTATTATATTTTTTTAAAATTGGTAAGCAAAAGTAAGTATTTTTTAAAAACTTTTTCTATTCCATTATTTTGTTTTTACTATTTTCTTATCTCTAAATTTATCGATATTTACCATTACAACTCCTGAAATTACTACTAAAGTCGCAATTATTTTAACAAAAGAAGGTAATTGTTCTCCAATAATTATTGCAATTATGTATGCAAATACAGGTTGCAAATAAATATAAAAACTTACTGCAGTAGGGCTGAGCCTTTTTAGTCCGTACATATTTAGCAAGTAGGCTACAAAAGTTAACATAAAAACGATATAGAAAATTGAAAACCAATACTCTTGAAACACCTCTACCCAATTAAACTGAATAAGGGTGGTAATACTTGCAGGGATAAGGAATGCACTAGCAATAATATGCAACCAAAACATTGCCGTAATTGGAGAATATTTTTTTAGCAATGGCTTAAGCATTATTAGAAAAATAGCATAAGCAAAGGTGTTTCCAAAAATCATTATATTACCCCTTACACTACTTAAGTCACTATTATAATCGCGCTGATAAAGAATTAGTACTAAGGCGCCAATTGCCCCTAATATTACACCAAAGAGCTTGTTATTGGTAAGTTTTATTTTTAAGAAAACAGCACTTAAAGTCATTACAATAATAGGGTTGCTTACATGGATAGTAGAAGCATCTATGGCAGTAGTATAGTGCAAACCAGAAAAGAATAAAATCTGATTAATAAGTATTCCAAAAATTGCTGCAATAGCAAAAAGGCAAATATCTTTAATGTTTGGAGCTTTTCTTCCTTTTTCTAAAAAGTACAGAATTCCAAATAGTAATGTAGCACCAATAGTTCTAAAAAACACCAAGGGAATGGTATCTATGTGGTCGGTTAGGCTATCCGATACCCAATAATTTATAGCAAATAGTACTGCTGAGATAAATAATGCAATATGTGCTTTTAGTCTTTCGCTCATTAATAGTTTATATATTCTGCCGGCAAAGGTAGTTTAATATTAAATGTTTCTCATTTCGTAAATCTCAAATAATACTACCGTAATATCACAATAGAATATATTGCAAATTACGTTTTCAAATATCTTTGTTTATATCTAATTTTGCAAAATATATAAGAGTAATGATTATGAAATATAAGCATATTTTTTTCGACTTAGATCGTACTTTATGGGATTTTGATGCTAATTCTGAAGAGGTATTATTGGATATGTATAATAAATTCGATATTACCACATTAGCTTGCATTGATTCTCAAGAGTTTATAGATAACTATAGAGAGGTAAACCATTCGTTATGGGCTCAATATAGAGTTGGAGAGATTAGTAAGGGTTTTTTAAGCACGCAACGTTTTTATAAAACAATGCAATTATTTGATGTAGATGATTTATCTATGGCAAAAGAAATGGGGGAGTATTATGTAAAAGAAAGTCCATTTAAAAAGCGTCTTTTTGCGGGCGCAATACCGTTATTAGAAAGTTTGAGTAGTAAATATAAGCTTCATTTAATTACTAATGGTTTTGCGGAAGTGCAATATATTAAGCTAGAACAAAGTGGTTTAGAAAAATATTTTGAAGAAGTTATTATTAGTGAAGAAACTGATTGGAAAAAACCTCATCCCGAAATTTTTAAATTTGCAATGGAGAAAGCAGGTGCCATAGTGGAGGAGAGTATAATGATTGGTGACGACTTAAAAGCGGATATTATTGGTGCTGCAGAAATCGAAATGGATCAAATATGGGTAAATTTTGATAATACCTATGCAGGATTTAAACCTACTTATACGGTAGGAAAACTTTTAGATATTCTTCAAATACTTTAATACAGTTTTCAGTCTATAGTATGCAGTCTA
>JAGLDA010000170.1 GCA_023145955.1 Bacteroidales bacterium | reverse complement strand
TGGGTGATCACTTATTAAGTTTTTCTGCAATGGGAGCACCTCAATCTCACGGACAGAGGTCTTATAAAAAACCAATAACAATGTATGATACTGACTATGCTGATAAACTTGGCATGGATCCAAATACTGATTATGTTGCAGGAGTGCCTACAAATATGGGATTAAGATATAACTCGCATTGGGGCTATTTGCAGCGCGATGGAGAAGAATCCCCTAGTCCGTTAAGTGAGAAAAAGAATTACTATTTGAAACCAATGTTTACTTTGCGTGATTATTGGAATATAAATAGGAACACATATATGTCGAATATAGTATATGTATCAATTGGTGATGGTGGAGGAACAGGAATGACTCATTCAATTCCTTCTTTAGCTGATGGAACTTTTAATTTCCAAACTATTTATGATGCTAATTATAAAGATGCTAATAATCCAGCAATAGAAGGTACAATTGATATAATGAGATCTTCATTAAATAAGCATTTTTGGGTAGGTATTTTATCTACTATAGATCATAAAATAAATAAGAATTGGGAAGTATCGGGAGGTATTGATGCTAAAACATATCGTGGAGAGCACTATAGAGTTGCTTATGATATGTTAGGAGCAAAAAATTATAAGGATTATGATGGTAAATATGGAATAAATGATAAAACAAATCCAAATTGGCTAAAGCAAGAAGGTGATAAAATTCTTTATCATAATGACGGTTTAGTACGTTGGGGTGGTTTATTTGGTCAGACAAAATATAAGCAAGGAAACCTTACAATGTTTGGTAATTTAACCTTTGCATATACAGGATATAAGCGTATTGATTATTTCAAGAAGAAAGATTTAGTAATTGATGGTAAATTATACTCGCAACAAGTTGGTTATGAACGAAAATTTAGCTTAGCAGATGGTGGGTATGTTGCTATGATGGATACTGTTACTATTGATGGGAAACAGTATACAATAAATAGTGAAGAAGCTCGCCATGCAGAAACAGATTGGACATATATTCCTGGTTTTACAGTTAAAGTAGGAGCAAATTATAATCTTACTGAAACTCAAAATGTATTTGTGAATGCAGGGTATTTGAATAAAGCACCTCGTTTCAAAAATGTATATGATAATAATAATAATAAATATAGAGACATTAAGAATGAGCAGATTTCGGCTTTAGAACTTGGCTATAGTTATTATAATGAGAAGTTTACTGTTAATCTTAACTCTTATGCAACATACTGGAAAAACAAACCAGCAGATAGGCCATTTACTTTTACTGATGATGATGATAATAGATTTAGTGTAAATATTAATGGAATGGATGCCCTACATATGGGTATTGAAGGGGAGTTTGGTTATAGAATTACTGAAAATTTATTATCAGAGACTGTAGTTTCATTAGGAAATTGGAGATGGTTGTCAACTGATTCGGCAGAAATAACAGATGAAAATACTGGAGCGGTAGTAGGTAAAACATATTATGTAGCAGAAGGGCTTAAAGTGGGAGATGCTGCGCAAACTCAACTACGAGAAAGTATTCGTTGGCAATTGCCATGGAAAGCTGTTAAGGGAACTTATTTAAAAGGAGCTATTACATACTTTGCAAGTAATTACTCACAATTCGACCCTATTGCACTTAATCCTAATGACCCTAGTAATGCAAACGCATTTAACCCTGATGGAACACCAAAACAAAGTTGGATGATTCCAAATTATTACTTAGTGGATATATTTGCCGGTTATGGTTTTAAAGTAAAGAAGGTAAAGATAGATATTCGTTTTGTGGTTCTAAATGCTTTGGATGCAACTTATATTTCTGATGCTCAAAATAACGATACTTATGGAGACCAAACATGGAATGATTCAAGTGCTCGTTCTGCAACGGTTTTCTTTGGAATGGGTAGAAGATTTATGACTTCTTTGACGGTTAAGTTTTAGGGATAAAATAGAATAATAACAAACCACATAAGGCACAATAGGAACATAAGGAAACATAGTTTTGGAATATAAAACCTCTTATGTTTACTCTGTTACTTATGTGCCTGATGTGGAAAATAAATAATAAATAATAAACAACAAATAACTAAATACATGAAACAAAATTTAATAATTATAATGATGCTATTTGCATCGAGTTTTACTTTTGCGCAAGTAATAAGTATTGATTCGGCTCGCACATTAGGTGTTGGAGCAACTGTAACGGTAAGAGGAATTATAACTAACGGTGTCGAGCTTGGTGGCATACGCTATTTTCAAGATACAACAGCGGGAATTGCTGCATATAGCAGTAGTATGACCGGCGTTTTAAGAGGTGATTCTGTAGAAATTACAGGCGAAATTAAAGACTATAACGAACTTATGGAAATAGATCCTGTTTCTAGCTTTACAGTACTTAGTAGTGGTAATACATTGCCAACACCAATATTAATAACTCCTCTTCAAATCGATGATTCTAAAGAGGGGCAATTAGTTAAGATTAATAATGCTATGTTTACTACATCTCCAGGAGGAACTTTTGCTGGAAATTCAAGCTATAACTTTGTAGCTAATGGTGAAACTTCAAAAATTTATGTACGATCTAATCACCCTTTGATAGGTGAAATTATTCCATCAGGCCCAGTAAATTTAACGGGGATTGCAACTCAGCATTCGTACTCAGGTCCAGCTACAGGTTTTCAGTTATTGCTTCGCGATTTGAATGATATCTTTATGACTTCAACAGTATGGATGACTTCCCCTGTTACTCAGTATGCTGTAAACCAAACTTCAATATCTTTTATGTGGACAACAAATATAAATGGTACTACAGAAGTGTATTATGGGAGTACTCCTAGCCTTGGTAGCTATGCTTCTTATGCTACATCTCCTGCAATGGTTCATAGTGGAATGGTTGATAACCTTTCTGCATCAGAAATTGTATATGTACAGGCTTTCTCAGTAGCAGGAGCAGATACAGCTTTTTCTCCAATAAGAATATTTGTTACCCAAAGTAATTCTACAGGAAAAACTATTGCTTATTTTAATACTCCTGCAGATCATTCTGTAGCAAGTGGTACTGATTTGGCAATTACACTTCCTAATGCTATGGACGATACTCTTATTGCGTATATAAATAGAGCTACGGAGTCCATTGATTTTACAATGTATAATTTTACAGAAACAGGTCTTTCAAGTATTTCATCGGCACTTAATAATGCTTATGATAGAGGTGTAGATGTAAGAATGATTTTTGATGGTAGTGCAGGCAATACAGGTATTCAAAATGTTCGTCCAGAAATTAAAAAAACATCAAATCCTACAGGTTCTGAATATGGTATTATGCATAATAAATTTATTATTTTTGATGCAAATTCTACTAACCATAATGTGCCATTAGTATGGACAGGAGGAACTAATATGACTGACGGGCAGGTTAATACTGACCCAAATACGGTTATTATAGTACAAGATAAGAGTTTAGCCCTGGCTTATACTCTAGAGTTTAACGAAATGTTTGGTTCTGATGGACTTATCCCGGATAATACTACCAAGAGATTTGGGCCAGATAAAAAAGACAATACCCCTCATAAATTTGTAATTGATGGTAAAAATGTAGAATGCTACTTCAGTCCTTCTGACGGAACAAATGCGAAAATAATAAATACTATTGATAGTGCAAGTATGAATATGAGCATAGCAACAATGCTTATTACTCGTTCGGATATTGCCTATGCGTTAGAAAATGCGGTAGTTTATAGAAATGTAGATCTTCGCGTACTTGTAAATAGCGAAGGTCAATGTTCTCAGACAGTATGGAACATACTAAGTCCATTATTGGGAGATTCTCTACAAGAGGATGATGAGGTTAGTGGAATTATGCACCATAAATTTATGATAGCTGATGAAGGAACAAACTCAAGCCCTACATTATTAATTGGAAGCCACAATTGGAGTAATAGTGCCGATAATAAAAACGATGAGAACACTCTTATTTTCAGGGATAATCAGGTGTTGGCAAATATCTACTACCAAGCATTTAAATATCGTTTTGATCAGAACCTTTATATGGGTGTAATGGAAAAAGGTTTTGCTAATTCTGCAAAAGTTTACCCTAATCCAAGTAATGGTGATTTCACTTTACAAATAGATGCTAATAAGGCTATGAATATTGAGATTAGTATTTATGACCTAAGTGGCAAAACTGTTTGGAATTCGACAAATACTATTACCTTTGGTACAAACGAAATACGTATTAATGCTAATGAGCTTCCTGCTGGGGCATATATTATGCAAGTAGTAAGTAATGGTAAATCATTTGTAAACTCTCTAATTATTGATTAATTAGCGCGTTTATTTCAATAAAGAAATAAGTTAAAAACAGCCATAGGTTTACAAATCTATGGCTGTTTTTTTTATGTTAATAATTATTCGCAAAGTTTACGCTTAGATGCATTTCTTAGTATATTTTTGTATAATTAATTAAGATAATTCTCCGAATATGATAATGCGCCAAGATAAATATAGAGATAGAAAATTCGTTATGTACGGATTCTTTATTATTCTAGGCATTATATTTATTATCAGGCTTATACAGTTACAAATTTTGGAGAATAAATATGTATTAGCTGCTGAGAATAATACAAGGCGCGATGTTATTATTTATCCTCCACGGGGTCTTGTTTATGATAGAACGGGGAAGCTTATTGTTTATAATGAAGCTGTTTTTGATTTGATGATAATTCCTGGGCAGGTAGATACCGATAAGATGCTTGATTTTTGCAAAGCTTTAAGTATTGATACTTTGGAATATAAAAAGAAGTATAAAAAAGCACGTAGATATAGCCGTAGAAAAGCTAGCATTTTCAAGAAACAACTTTCTAAAGTTGAAACAGCATACTTGCAAGAAAAGCTATTTCAATATCCTGGGTTTTATGTTCGCGCACGTACGCTTAGGAAATATCCACATCAAAGCGCAGCTCACCTTTTAGGATATATTGGAGAAGTAAATGGGAAGGAACTCGAAAGAGATAGTTTCTATAATTCTGGCGATTATATTGGCAAAAGTGGAATAGAGAAATCTTATGAGAAAGAACTTCGTGGCGATAAAGGAATTGAAAAGTTAATGGTTGATGTTTTTAACAGAACTAAAGGCACTTTTCATGATGGAATTTATGATATTGAAGCTGTAAATGGAACAAACTTATATACTGGATTAGACCTAGTACTTCAAGAGTATGGAGAACAACTTATGGTTAATAAAATTGGTGGAATTGTAGCAATTGAACCCAAGACTGGTGAAATAATATCAATGATTAGCTCACCAAGTTATAATCCAAATATGATGGTAGGAAATATTCGTTCGAATAATTATAGTATTCTTATGAATGATACTTTTAAGCCATTATTAAATAGAGCTATGACTTCGGCATATCCGCCAGGCTCCACCTTTAAACTTATACAAGCTCTAATTGGGCAGCAGGAGGAAGTTCTTAGTCCAAACACATTTTATAGTTGTCAGAATGGTTTTCATTATAAAGGTTTACATGTTGGTTGTCATCCTCATACTCCACGAATTAGTTTACAGGAGTCTGTAAAAATATCGTGTAATGCATACTATTGCAATGTATATAAAAGTATAATTCATAATCCCAAATATGATTCATATGATGAGGCTTATTTGAAGTGGAAACACTATGTAAATAATATGGGATTTGGAATTAAATACGGTGTCGATTTGCCATACGAAAGGAGTGGAAATATCCCTAAACCAGAGTATTATGATAAATACTATGGCAAAGGGCATTGGAATGCTATTACAACCATATCGCTATC
>JAGLDA010000017.1 GCA_023145955.1 Bacteroidales bacterium | reverse complement strand
TTTTTAATAGTTGGCAAAAATAGCAAAAAAGCAAAGCAATGCAACTTCATAATTAGGTAACATCATACTTAAATGGTTATATTCTCTTAAAAAAGCTAAAATTCACTCCACCATATCGTCTTTTTTCAGAGAAATACTCATGTTTACTTAGATTATTACTCTTAGAATGCTCCATAATCAGAATCCCATCTTCTTCGAGCAAATCGCGAGTAAAAACCAAGTCTATAATTTCTTCATAATTAGGCATATCATATGGTGGGTCAGCAAAAATTAAATGATACTTACTATTTACAGATTTTAAGAAGCTAAAACAATCTGACTGAATAATTTGCAAATTATCCATATCAAACTTTTCTTTAGTCTCCTTAATAAACTTAATGCATTTACTATTTTGTTCAACAGCAGTTACACTTTCACTCTCACGCGAATAAAATTCGTAAGCAATATTTCCTGTACCTGAAAAAAGGTCTAAAACTTTTAAATCTTCAATGTAGTATTTATTATTTAAAATATTAAAAAGGGCCTCCTTAGCCATATCGGTGGTAGGTCGTACAGGGAGATTATTTGGCGTGTCAATTCGCCTCGATTTTAATGTTCCGCTAACTATTCGCAATTATTGTATTATTTTTTAGTAAAGTAAATGGCTCTTCATTCTTATTAATTGCACTATTAATATATTTTTCGATATTAGGGAAAAACAAATTCAACTGACTAGCAATTTTAGATTCCATTAAAAGCTCTTCGCTTAGTATTAGTTTTGATTTAGTGATATCTTGTTTCTGTTGTTTGGCAAAACCTAGCAATAAAAACATAAACTCATCAATAGTTTTATATGTAAAATTATTGTAAGCCAGCAATTTACCATCAGTAACGGAAACAACTTCAAAAAAAGAAGATCTGACTTTAAGAATAATATTTGAGCCAGTAGAGTTCTTATCCAAAGCATTATTTATAATAATAGCTGTACAATGATGGAACTTAGCTCTTGATAAAGATTTTAAAAGGGATGCTTTCAGTAATTTATGAATTCCAAAAATCAAAACAGCTTTTTCCTTTTTAATATCTTGCGATACAGCCACATAATCTTCATTTCCAATATATGCATTCAAAAATGTTTGACTATTTATTCCCATGAAAAACTCCTTTGGAACAATAGCGCTTTGAGCACTTTCTATAAATATATCAGTAGTTTTATAATTATAGGAAATGAAGCCATTATCTTTAATAATTTGCTCAATATTTATAGAACAATCCTTCCAGTTGGTTTCTTGCCACTGAAAGTTTAAAGCCATAATAACATTCTTATCTTCGAGTATAAGCAAAGAAAGTCCATTAACTTTAACATTAATGGACAATCTATATTTTGCAGCATTCACCGAAGTGATGCTCAAATTTTCTATTTTATGTAGTTGCTTTACCGACACTATTACCAGTTACCATCAGTAGAAGGCTCTGTAAGCGAACCTAATTTTAAGCCAGGGAACTTATCATCTTCCTTCATAATAAGTATATCGTTCTTAAGTAGCTCTTGAGCTTTAATTTCAGCTAAATAATCTTTTTTATAGCATTTTATTTCAAAAACTGGCACATCAAAATTTGCTCTTTCAACAGTACCAGCAGCAATTTCAAACTTAACTTTTCCATGAGTAAAAGGCACTAGTTCAAACTCATCAACCTTAAATTCCACCATATCTTTAAGTAGGGTATCGCTAATTGCAATCCTACTTGTATCACGAGAAATAATACCTAACTCCAAAGCCATAGTTTCGGTAAGAGTATCAGGCACAGATCCAATTTTCATAACCATTGGCATACTATCATTATGATAGAAATCTATCAAAGTGTCAAAATCACTCATATAGCTACCATAGATCTTTTTATATTCAATCTCTAGCACTTTAATATAGCCAAGTTTTTTCTTAATCACTTTCTCACGAACTTCAGTAGATGTTTTATACTCTACTGGCTCCATAATGCTTTCATAAACCTTATAGCCTAGAAAAATCACTATGGCTATCATAACTATCTGTACTGCTAACTTCTTCATAATATATTATTTAACTTGTTTATCTTCTTTTGTTCTAAAAATCGATTGCAAATTTACAAAACAATTCAACATGCTTGATTATTTTTTATTGTCTTTTCCTGCTACTATAATTACAAATTCCCCACGCACCTTTGCTTTATCAAAATACTGCACTAATTCGGTAAGTGTTCCTCGCTTTGTTTCTTCAAACATTTTACTAATCTCTCTACTTATCGAAGCTTGTCGATCTGCACCAAGGAATTCTGCCAACTGATTAAGTGTTTTGATAAGTCTATGTGGCGATTCGTATAAAATAAAACTATGCTCATGCTCTGCCATTCTTTTAATACGGCCTTGCCTACCCTTTTTATGCGGCAAAAAACCTTCAAAAATAAACCTCTCATTTGGCAAGCCACTATTTACCAATGCAGGAACAAAAGCTGTGGCACCAGGTAAACATTCAATATCTATATCATTTTTTATGGCTTCGCGAACCAATAAGAAGCCAGGGTCAGAAATTGCTGGTGTACCCGCATCCGAAATTAGCGCAACACTTCCTGCATTTTGTATAGCATCAATAATTTCGGGCAATTTAGCATGCTCGTTATGCATATGATATGCTCGCAATGGAGTATCAATCTCATAATGATTAAAAAACTTTCGTGAAGTGCGAGTATCTTCTGCAAGTACATAATCCGCCTCTTTTAGTATTCGTAAAGCTCTAAAAGTTACATCTTCCAAATTCCCTATTGGTGTAGGTACTATAAATAATTTCGACATAATTTGTCTTCAATTTTGTTTCCTAAATACAACTAAATAAATGCAATAAACTCTAAAACTCAATAATATAATCGCGCATTAGTTTAAAAAGTTCCGGATATTTTGTCAACGGCAAATTTTCTGCCTTATCATTTATATTATGATACTCTTTATATTCATCTCCAAGGGTATAAATAAAGAACGAAGGAACTCCCATTTTATAAAAAGGGCAATGGTCGCTATTACAGCTCTCTCCTCTACTATTTACCGCTTTAAGGTATTTATTTTTAGCGTTTATTTTTCTAATTTTATTAAATTCCTTTTTATAAATGGAGCCATTAACTATTTTGATACCATCGCTACCTGTTCCCACCATATCCAAGTTTATAAGCATCTTAATTTTATCAAGCTTAAATAGTGGGTTACGTACATAATGTTGAGAGCCAAGCAAGCCAACCTCTTCACCCGAAAAAGCCATAAATACTATGCTATAATCCGGCTGATTCAAAGAATCTGAGAAATACTTAGCCAAATCCATCATCATTACTGTACCACTGGCATTATCATTAGCCCCCGGGAAATACACATTTTCTCCCATTTTGCCCATATGGTCGTAGTGGGCAGTAATAGCAATAAATGTATCAGGGTAGGTCTTACCAAGCACATAACCTATTACATTCTGAGTTGTATACGAAGCATGGAATTTATTTCTAAATTTTATCTTTATCGACTTTGTATGTTCTGGTAATAATGAATCTAGCATATCAATAATAGCATAGTTAACAGGCTCTTGAGCACCTCTATAACTCCAATAGCCAATATCGTTATCGTGAAGGAAAATTAAGCCTCCTATTTCTGTCTTAAACTTAAATCGAAACTCACTTTTAGAACTTTCGAAAACCAAAATTTTATCCGACAAATCTAGCATCAAAAGATTCTGAATATAATCCTTATTATTATGAAATAAGCTGTCATTAATGAATTTAAGCTCATATTCACCACTAATACCACTTGACGCATTAGAAATATAATAATCAACTGCAGGCACCAAAGTATCCTCATCAATAATAAAATAGCTAATACTAGGAATAGTGTTTATCTTAATATCAAATGGCTGCTGATAATTTTCAGTAATAGCGTGAATACCAAAATTTTTAAAACTCTCTGATATATAATTTGCAGCTTTTTTATCTCCATCATCAACATAAGCTCTACCGGCAAAGTCAGAGCTACATAACTTACGTAAAGCCTCTCTGGCGAATGTAGTATCCTGCGCAAACGAAGTAAATGACAGCGTACTTATGATTGTGAGAATTGCAAAAAATCTATAAATGTATTTATTCTTCATAAAGTGATAAATAAAAGAATGTATAATATCGTAAATGATAAATAACTAATTTATACAAATGTAAACAAAAACTTAGTATTTTCGCTTAATAATCATTTGTAAATATAAAATGTACGCAATAATAACAAAACTCAGGGGGCTTTTATTTGATTCGGGTATTATTAAATCCTCCGAATTTGACATTCCTATAATAAATATTGGCAATCTTGCCATTGGTGGAAGTGGAAAAACTCCTCATATAGAGTTTGTTATCGACCTTCTTAAAGGCGACTATAATGTTGCAACTCTTAGCAGGGGTTATGGTAGAAAAACAAAAGGTTTTATAGAAGTCGAAGAAACCTCCACAGCCATTGAAGTTGGTGATGAGCCATTACAGATAAAGATAAAATATCCTGATATTAAAGTCTTTGTTGGAGAAGATAGAGTTGAAGCTATCACCAAATTACTATTTAAGCATCCGAAGATTGATGTAATTTTGCTTGATGATGCTTTTCAACATCGAGCAATAAGAGCTGGATTCAATATTTTACTTACCGATTATCAAAAAATATTTACCCGCGATAAGTCTATGCCCGCAGGAAGGCTTCGTGAATTTCCTTCGGCAGCAAAAAGATCTGACTTAATAATTATCAGCAAATGCCCAAATAATATTTCTCTAGATAAACAATCTGAACTTTCAAATGAAATTGCAGAGCATACCTCATCGGAGGTACTATTTTCTGAAATAAAATACAAAACTCTTTTATCAGTAAATAAGAATATAAGTATTCCTGACAATATAAATGATATACTTATAATAAGTGG
>JAGLDA010000169.1 GCA_023145955.1 Bacteroidales bacterium | reverse complement strand
GATACATCTGAAATCAAAAATCAATATTCTGAAGTCCTTAATTGAGAAAATTAATTAGCCGTAAAAATACCAATCAAAGAAACTGTATTAATACATATATTTGTAGTGTGAAATCTATAAAAAATACAGTTTGGTGGATTACTGGAGCAAGCTCTGGTATTGGAAAAGACATGGCTATATATATTCTTAATAATGGAGGAAATGTAGTACTTTCATCTCGTAATGAGGTAAAACTCAAAGAAGTTATTTTGCAATGCAATGCAAATGAAAATAACTACCTAATATTACCCTTGGATTTAGAAAACACAGGCAATACTGAGGAGATTTGTTTTACCGTTATAAAGAAATTTTCGAAAATTGATTTCCTAATTAATAGTGGTGGGATTAGCCAACGTTCCACCGTAGCTGAAACAAGCTTAGATGTTGATCGCAGAATTATGGAAACTAATTTCTTTGGCACTGTGGCACTTACCAAAGCTGTATTACCAATAATGATAAAGCAGCAGAGTGGTCATATTTGTGCTGTAAGTAGTGTTGTTGGTAAGTTTGGGTTCCCGTTACGCTCAGCATATAGTGCTTCCAAACAGGCATTACATGGTTTTTTTGAAAGCCTTAGAGCCGAAAATGTAAAAAATAATATTAAGGTTAGCCTAATTATTCCTGGGCGTATAAACACCTCTATTTCTAATAATGCACTTACAAAAGATGGCAAAGTACACGGTGTACTCGACGATGGGCAAGCTAATAGCATGAGTAGCACTAAAGCTGCCAAAATTATTATTAATGGTATCCTTAAAGAAAAAAAGGAAGTCCTTGTTGGTGGCAAAGAGCTGCTAATGGTATATATTAGAAGGTGGTTTCCACGTCTATTCTATTATTTAGCAAGTAGAGTTAACACAAAGTAAATAAGAATATTCATTAATTAAATATCTTATAATGAGGCTTTTGAAAATTAATATATTAGTATTATTCCTATTATTTTGGAATTTAACTACCAATGCCCAAAAAACATTTGTGGTGGAAACAAATTACCTTCCTCATGCTGACACATCAATGGTATTTTATCCAAAACAAAATCATACTTTTATAAAACAAAATACACCTATAGTAATAATGCTACATGGCTATGGTGGCGATTATAAACAATGGAGCAAAATTACAGACTTACAATCTTATGCCAATAAATACAATTGTATAATAGTTTGCCCCGATGGTGGAAAAGACAGTTGGTATTTTGACAGTCCAATACAAAGAAATTCAAAATTTGAGAGCTTTTTCATAAACGACTACCTACCCTATTTAAAAGAAAATTTAACCATTGATACCAACGGAATATTTATTACTGGCTTAAGCATGGGTGGACATGGAGCCATGTATTTATTTTTGCGACATCACGAACTTTTTGCCTCAGCAGGAAGCACTAGTGGGGTACTAGATTTAAATGCCTCAGGCTTAAAATATAGTAGCCTAAGCAATAAAATTGGCGAATACGAAACAAGTAAAGGCCTTTTCGATAAATATTCATCAATAAATCTATTAGAAAATATTAAATTTTCGGAAAAAGCAATTATCTTTGATTGCGGCAATAAAGACCACTTATATCAAGCAAATAAAGATTTTAAAGATAGATGTGATTCTCTATATATCAATGCTTTTTATTATAGTTTCCCTGGGCGACATAATAGAAAATACTGGAAAGAAAGTATTGCTTGGCACTTCGAATTCTTCAATAAAACATATAATAATAAAGGAGAATAGAAAAAGTTGAATTACCTCTCTTTTCTCTATTCACTATTAAATAATTAAAATACTATGCGCAAATTTGGATTAATAGGAAAAACATTAAAACACTCATTTTCAAAGCAATATTTTGAAGAAAAATTCAAAAACGAGAATATTACAGATTGCAGTTACGATCTTTATGAGCTTGAGAATATAGAGGATATAAAGTCATTATTAGAGAATAATCCTGAAATTAAAGGCCTAAACGTTACCTTACCTTATAAAGAAACCGTTGTTCCATTTCTTGATGAATTGGATGATAGCGTGAAGGACACTGATGCATGCAATTGTATAAAGGTAGAAAACGGAAAACTTATTGGATACAATACAGATAAAAACGCTTTTCTAGAATCTTTTTTAGCTGTAATGATTATGGATTATCATAAAATGATTATTCTAGGAAATGGAGGTGCATCCAAGGCTGTGGCTGCTGCATTGGATGAACTATCGTTGGAATATACAATTTATGCCAGAAACCCTCGTAGCAAATACGAAACTGATTGGAAAGAAATTAATGAATCCGCAATTCGTGATGCTAGCGTTATAATAAATACTACTCCTGTTGGAATGTGGCCAAATGAAGATGATTGTCCTGATATTCCATACCAAGCAATTTCAAGAGTACAGTTAGCTTTTGATTTGATTTATAACCCTGAGAAAACTGAATTCCTAAAACGTGCTGAGGCTCAAGGTGCTGACATAGAAAATGGCATGTATATGCTGGAATTACAGGCGGATAAGGCTTGGGAGGTTTTTAATGACTAATTGTTAATGTTTAATTATTAATTTCGCACACAATAAATAAAACAATTATGCAAAAAGAACTTTCGTTATTACTTACTCCTAAGGAGTCTACAGATATAGATTTAATACGTAAAAAAACCATTGGCAAATTACGAATTCAAGAGTCTGAACTCACTCATATAAAGATTCTTAAAAAATCCATAGATGCACGAAACAGAAGCGTAAAAATGAATGTATATGTACGAGCATATATCAATGAAGAATTTAAGGAGGAGGATTTTGAGCCAGATTTTAAGAATGTAGAAAATTCTGAGCCTATCATAATTGTTGGTAGCGGCCCTGCGGGTTTATTTGCAGCACTTCGACTATTGGAATTAGGTTATAAACCCATTGTACTAGAACGTGGTAAGGCAGTAAAAGAACGCAAGCTTGATATTGCAAAAATAAATAGAGAAAGTATTATTAATCCCAATAGCAACTATGCTTATGGTGAAGGTGGAGCAGGTACTTTTTCGGATGGTAAGCTATATACTCGTAGCAAGAAAAGAGGCAATGTACGTACAGTTTTAGACTTTCTTATATATCACGGTGCAGAAAATAATATTGGCGTAGATGCGCACCCTCATATCGGAACAAATAAGTTACCTGGCATAATTCAGAATATTAGAGAAACAATTATCAAGCATGGAGGAGAGGTGCATTTCAATACCCATGTTGATGAGTTTATAATTGAAAATGAAGAAATAAAAGGAGTAAAATCTCAAGAAAAAGAGTTTAAGGCAAACAAGGTAATTCTAGCCACAGGACATTCTGCTAGAGACATATACACTCAACTTCATACTCAAGGAGTTGAGCTAGAGGCCAAACCTTTTGCCATGGGAGTAAGAGTTGAGCACTCTCAAAAGACTATCGATAGTATACAATATCATTGTGAGCTACGTGATGACTATTTACCTGCTGCTGCTTATAGTTTAGTTACTCAAGTAAATGAGCGAGGAGTATATTCTTTCTGCATGTGCCCTGGTGGATTTATTGTGCCTGCTGCCACTGCTGACAATCAGATAGTAGTTAATGGTATGTCACCATCAAAACGAAATTCCAAATATGCAAACTCCGGAATGGTTGTAGAAATACGATTGGAAGATTTGCAAGAATTTGAAGAATATGGAATAATGGCTGGTATAAAATTTCAAGAATATTTTGAGAATCTAACTTTTGATAAAGGTGGTGAAGGCCAGATTGCTCCTGCACAACGACTAATAGATTTTGTAAAGGGCAGGGTTTCTAGCAGCTTGCCCGATACATCGTACCATCCAGGTATAATATCATCACCTATGCACAAATGGCTACCTAAACATTTACGACATAGGCTACAAGAGGGCTTTAAGGCTTTTGATAAAAAAATGCACGGGTATTTAACAAATGATGCCGTAATTATAGGTGCTGAAAGTCGCACATCGTCTCCATTGCGAATTCCTAGAGATAAAGAAAGCCTTGAGCATATTCAAATCAAAGGCCTATACCCTGCTGGCGAAGGTGCTGGATATGCCGGAGGAATAGTATCTGCTGCTGTGGATGGAGTGAGAATTGCGGAAGTTATTGGAAATAGCAATCAGTTGAAGAATTAGGTACCAATAGCCAACTAGATAAAATGGTATCCTTCGATTTAGAATAGGATGACTAGAGCGAAAGGAGGCTAGCTAGTGATAATAATTACAATAATTTAATACTTTATTTACAGAAATAAGGTCTACTTTTACACTTTATAAAATTAAAATAAACAATAATATGGAAGATGAAATAATATGCAATTGCATGCAAGTGAGTAAACATGAAATAGTTGACTCTATAAAGAATAAGGGCGCAATAAATGTACAGGATGTAATGGATATAACCTCTGCAGGCACAGCGTGTGGATCGTGCATCGACAAAATTGAAGAAATTGTAAAGAGCGAACGTTAAACTCTTTATTGGCATAAAATATTTAAGAGAAATTCATTTGAATTTCTCTTTTTTTTTGATACATTTTTACTTCAGTACATGACAAGAATAGATTTTAAATGCAGATTACACAGATTAATTATCATAAAAAATGATTTCTGCTTTGCTGAAACAAACCATATAAAATCATAAGAATCAGCGTCTAAAAAAAATATTTAGATTTAGTGTTTTGTCGATTAATTTCAAGCTCGTATCAAGTATTCTATTGGATATTAACATAGAATAATAATATTTTGCACTATATTATAATAAACATTATACCAATTTATTAATTGTCACCACAAATTCACTTCACGAATAAAAAATTGTCATGTACTTAGCATTTTTTATTTAAACAGACAAAATAATAAATGTACATTTGCATACTAGGAAACATAATACTACGAAATTGAATATAGAAGATTTTATTGCCAAAAGATTTTTGAAGGAAAGTAATACTAAATTCTCTCAAACGGCGCTTCGTTTGAGTATATTAAGTATAGCTTTAGGTCTTATGGTAATGATACTATCAGTAAGTATAGTTACAGGGTTTCAGAATAGTATTCGCAACAAAATTGCTGCCTTTGATGGACATATTCGCATCACAAATTACGACTTTAATAATTCCCTAGAGCTTGCCCCTATAAATACAGACACCGCACTAGAAAATAAGATTAAAAACCATAGTGGAATAAAATCCATATCTGCCATTGGAATGAAAGGTGGCATAATAAAAGCCCATAATATAGTTCAAGGCTGTGTACTTAAAGGTATTGATGAGAATTATAATTGGTCGCTATTTGAAGATTGGATAGTAAAAGGTAGAACTCCTAGCCTATCCTCAACAAAAAAAAGTAACGAAATACTTATCTCAAAAAATAATGCTAATAAACTAAAACTTGATATAGATTCGAGCATCCTAGTTTATTTTATGCAAGACCCACCACGAATACGTAAATTCACTATCTGTGGCATTTACCAAAGTGGATTTCCAGATTTTGATAATAGAATTATTTATGGTGATTTGAAGCATATTCGTAAGCTTAATAAATGGGATAATAATCAAATATCGGCTTATGAAGTTATTATTGACGATTTTAAGAATATGGATGCACAAACAGAATGGATTCATAAAGAAATAAAATACGACCTTAAAGCTCAAAATATAAAAACTAGATATGGCTTTATTATGGACTGGCTTAACCTTTTAGATACAAATGTATTTTTTATTCTTGGTCTTATGGTTATGATTTCTGGTGTAGGAATGATTGCCACACTATTAATACTTATACTTGAAAAAACAAAATTTATTGGCACAATGAAAGCTCTTGGTGCAACTAATAAGAGCATTCGTAAGATATTCCTACTTCACGCCATGCATCTAAGCATTAGAGGTTTAATATTAGGAAATGCTTTGGGAATAGGCCTAGCTCTTATTCAAAAATATTTTCATATAATCTCTTTGGAAGCCGAAACTTACTATATGACTTCTATTCCTATAAACATTAATATTGTAACCATATTATTAATCAATTTTGGAGTAATAGTAGTAATAGGATTAATGATGCTTGGACCATCAAGAATTATCAGTAATATTACACCTATCAAAGCATTACGTTTTGAGTAAAAAAATACTATGAGAACAATATACTTACTTTTATTTTTATTATTAAGCATATCTATATTTGCTCAACATCAAATAGGTGCAAATATTGGATATGGAAAATCATTTTATGATATTAAAGCTGGAGAATCAAACCAAAATTCTGTAATTGATTATGATGCTAAAGAGGCCTTTGAAATAGAACTTGTATATAAAAACCGATGGCCAGGGCTAATTAACTTTGGCGCATCGGTGTCCTATCAACATCACCACCTTCTAATAAATGAAAATTGGGAAAATAATACAAGTAAAATTTCTAAATCCGTTGATTATAAGCTTAATAACATATACATAAAAGCCTTCCCTGAATTCGTATTTAAAGATAAAATAACATATTACTTACAAATAGGACCCTCATTATCAGTACTTGTTAACTCCAGCGCCGATGGTTATCTTGATATTTCATCTCAACAACCAGGTTCATTTTCTACAATTCATAATACAATAAATGGTACCGCCAACGATGTATTCAATACTTTTAGTTTTGGCTTTTTTATGGGTTTTGGCATTGATTATCCCATCAATGAAAACATAATATTATCCCTTTCTTCGCAGTTTGACTATTCAGTAAACTCATGGTTCAAAAGTGAATCTAATACCTATAGCAGCAGAGCTATGTTATTAAAAATTGGGGCAAATTATATAATACGTGAGGTTAAATAATAATTGCACCATTTATTACTGTATTTTCTACTATTTTTAGCATTTTATAAAGCTGATAAATGCCCATTTCATTGTTATTAAATAACAACTGTTATAAAAATCACATAACATTTTTTTTATGTATCTTTGCATTAGATAAATATATTTATAGATTACTCAATTTTAAAATTGAAAGCAATGAAATTATTACCAGAAAGAACAATAGAACGATTAAGCAAATATAGAAGAGTATTACAAAGAGAACTTGATAATGGCACTGACCATATCTACTCGCACGAATTAGCCAAATTACTTCATATTACACCCGTACAAGTACGACGTGATATAATGCTTATAGGACATACCGGCACCTTAAGAAAAGGATATGGTATTGAAAACCTTATAAAGCTGATTGGTGAAATAATTGATTGCTCTTCTTCAGAACAAAATGTTGCAATTATAGGAATTGGTAAACTAGGCCAAGCATTATTAGAATACCTAAATAGTAGTAATACTAGACTGAATCTAAGTGCGGTTTTTGATAATAATCCTGACAAGATTGGGGACTCCTTTGGAGGAACACTATGCCATAATATAGACAATCTTAAGAAAATAATTATTAGAGAGAATATTACAATCGGCATTTTAACCGTACCACCAGAATATGCCAAAGAAATAAGTGCTAGAATGGTTGATGCAGGAATCCTTGGCATTATGAATTATACTCCTGTTTCATTGAAATTAGATCATGCTTTCCTAGAAGAATATGATGTAATTACTTCCTTGGAGAAAGTTGCCTATTTTGCAAAACCACGACACGCTGAATTTTTGTAATACTATAAAATTTTTAGGGCAAAATATCAGTACGTAACTATAATAATTTTTAGATGTAGACCTGCCTGCTTTCAGGCAGTCTACATCTAAAAATCATGACAAAATAAGATACAAAGGCGGCCTTGTCGGCAGACCAGGTATTGCTGAAATAAATCATATAAAATCATAATAATCAACGTCTAAAAAATAATTGCATTTAGTGTTATTATATCCCCTAAGGAAAATACACTTGACCTATAGACAAATTTTCCGTATATTAGAGGTCTGATTTTATAAACCATAAAACTGTTCATTATGCAAGGGAAAAAGACGTATGAGGAAAAGCTTTTCACTACTATCCACCTATCAAAACGGATTCCATCAAACAACTATTACAGGAAGATGAAAAGAGGTATTGATTTTAGTTTTATTTATAAACTTACTGAGCCTTTATATGGCAAAAAAGGCAAGGAATCACTAGACCCTGTAGTATTCTTTAAATTATGTTTTATTCGCAAGCAAGAGAATATAAGCAGTTACCGTAAGCTTATAGCACTTTGCCGAATTCGACTCGACCTATTGTTTTTCTTGGATTATAATCTAGACGATAAGCTTCCTGCAGCAAGCACAGTTAGTCATACACGTCGCAATTACCCTGATAATATTTTTAATGAGATTTGTGAAAAGATAGATGAGCAAATCTATTCTAAACTAACTTAATACCAATAGTATAAATTATAAAGAGAAAGAATTTTAACTCTATCAGCATATTTTCCTTTTGCTTAGAATAAGTATGTATTTTGATATATCAATATAATAAATGCATCTTAGATTTATTTTTCCACCCTGCCTTATAATCAGATTTTACAAAAAATATCTTTAAATCAGCTTGGTAATCTGATTTTACAAAGAATATTTTCTTATCAGCTTTATAATCTGAATCTGTAAAAAACCATTTACCATCATTATCTCCAGCTTGATAGTCGGAAGAAACTTTATAAACTAAAAGATCAGCTTTATATTCTGCATCAACCACATAAACTTTAATATCTGCTTGATAATCTGAATTCACAGAATACACTTTCTGTGCTTTAGCACTTACAATTGCAAGCAATATTGTTGCTATTAAAAATATTGTTTTCATATGTTTTATATTTATTATGTATTATCAACTGATGATGGAGTTCTTATTTCAAATCCAGTAATTATCCCAATTTAAAATTCAACAATTAGATTTACATTGGGAACTATCCCTTGATAATACGAATTGGAAATTTGATTAAGCTCTGAATTATAATATTGCTGATTGATGTTTTTAGCATTTGTTATATTCTGAATATCAATAGAAACTTTCCATACTTTATCTGAGGTATTATAACTATAATTTATACCTAAATCAATTCTATAATAATCAGGTAACCTTTGACTATATGCTTCATCGTAATCATAAATTGGCTTATCTTGATTAATAGATTCAGCTTCGTTATATGGTATGTTTCTATACCCTCCTCTCCAGGTGGTTCTAATATTTAAACCTATAACATTCTGATCATTAGATCCAAAACAAAATTCCTTACCAGCTACCACATTATATATATAATTACTATTAAATAATGTATTTCTTTCTTCAAAACCAGGCATAGTATATTTTGAATCAAATATAGAAGAAGTAACTAGAGCATACCAATTATTTGAGAAAAATTTCTCTAAAGTTATTTCTACACCATAATTTATTCCTGTTCCTTCATTTGATAACTCGGTATTTGGAATTCTAGTTCTAAAATTAAGACTACTACGTGTACCAGTTATATCACTAATATCAATAGGAACATTATAAATATGTTGATAATATATTTCTGATTTTAATCTAAAATCATTTGCAAAATTCCAATTATATCCTAAAACTAAATGTGCTGATTTAGTAAAATCAAGATTTTTATTAGGGTAAGAAATTGTGCCATCAGCAAGATGCTCCTCAGAAAAATAAACCGATACAGGTTCTGCTTTACTATGTAAACCAAACCCTAAACTTACAATATTCTTTTTGTTTAACTTCCACTTTAGTCCTAACCTTGGTTCAATTGCATGTTTTTTATTAAGCATTAAATACGAAAAATGAATTCCACTAATAATCTCAAATTTGTTTGTAATTCTATATTTCCATTGCAAATACAATTGAGAGCTATAAGTATTACCTTCACTTTCTTGTTTATCAGCACTCGAATAAAGATCAAATTCGCTTATATTATAACCTCTATTTGTAAGATTTGCACCAAAACGCAGTAAATGCTTAGCATTAAACTTATGATTAACAAAGCTATTTACACTCATTGTGTTATAGCGATATAACAATTTTAATGTAGTGGATGGGTTATAATTATAATCAAGAGTATCTCTAAGGAAATCATTATTGGTACTTGATCCTGAAAGTGTCGTTTTTATATATGTTTTATTATTATCAAATAAATAATTATGAGTTAAACCTATAATGCCAAGGCTATTTATTGACACCTCTTGTCGATAATCAGATTTATACTTCCATTGCGTACTATCTTGTACAGCCAAATCTTCATAAATACTGTTTCCACCAAGCCCCCAAATTGAAAAATGTCCAGCTTTTTTTGTTGGCAGAAAAATTTTGAAAGATAAATCTTGCCAAGTAGGAATACTTCCTCCAATTGTTAAATCACTTACCTTATTTAATAACGAAAAGGTAGAATATCTATAGTTAAAAAGGTAAGATGCTTGAGATCCTTTTTTGAAAGGACCTTCTGCGGCAACTTGTAGTCCTAATACACCTAGTTGAACAGTATATTCTCTTTTTTCGGAATTACCTTTTCTTAATCGTAAGTCGTAAACACCTGAAATAGCATTTCCATATTCTGCAGGAAAAGCACTGGTTATGAAATCCGAATTAGCTAAAACTTGTGTACTTAATGCACTCACTCCTCCTCCTGAGCCTCCCTCACTACTAAAGTGATTTGGATTCGGAATTTCAACGCCTTCCATTCGCCAAAGAACACCTCTTGGTGAGTTTCCCCTTATTACAAGTTCATTTGTTTTGTCAGAAGATGTAGCAACTCCTGCCAGAGATTGTATAGTTCTACCAGGATCATTTATCCCTGCTGCTATTCTCGAAGTTGATTCTATAGTAATCTGATTTGCACTAACAGTTGTCATTTGATTTATAGCCTCACTTTTATCATCTTTGGCAATAATAACAACAGTTTCTAATTCAGATATATTTTCTGTCATAGCAACATCCATTACTACCTCTTTACCTGATTCAAGCAATATCTCGTTTAAATACACATCTTCATAGCCAATAAATGATATCTTGAAACTATGCCTTCCTATGGGAATTGATTTAAAAATATATCTTCCATCAATATCGGTTATTGACCCAACTATTGGGCTAGAGCCTATCATAACAACAGTTGCTCCTATTAGTGGCATCTCAGAATCTAAATCCGTAACTACTCCTTTTATTGTTTGAGTAAAAGTAGTTTGAGCATTTAAATTAACACTAAATAATACCATTAAAGAAATAATTAATAATTTAAAAGCACATTTGTTTATAACATTCATTTTCTTTATTCTTAAGATAGAATAGTCATTTGATAATTTTTTAATCTATAATTCCTATTTTTATACTTCTTACAATGCAAAGTTAGCAAAACTATAGGCTATTTAGATTGTTTTTTAGCAAAAGAAAAGAAATATTGATGCCTGGTATTTATGTTGGCAGCCATCATTAGAATAAAAAAACCTCAAGAATGATAGCTTTACTAGGCATTTATACTCAATAGCATTTAGCAACTATATTATTTTTCCACTTGACTACTAAAATTGTACGTTGATTGGGCCGTTTCATATCCCAATTTAATTATTTCTGCTGAAAGGTAAAAATCAAGAGTTCCACAAGCATTTCGTGCAATTTCTATTTCTAAATCAGGTGGATATGAAGCAATTTTCATTCTGGCAATTGCACTTTGCATTGTATCAAAAGCCTTATCAGCAACTTCATACATAGTCCAGCTTTTTGTATTAATTTTATCATTATTTATATTAAGTGTACCAATGAATTTTTTTATCTTACTTTGAAATTCAGTAATATCTTTATAATCATCTAAATCATTCTTTAAATCAGTATCTATATTAACGATTGCCCCTCCAAGATTCACAGCAATAGTTAAATCAGTGTCATCATTGAAAGTAGGTGCAATTGGTACCGGATTCAAAACTCCTCCATCAATAAGTACAGATTCCCCATTTTTTACTGGAGTAAAAAAAAGTGGAAGCGAAACAGATGCTCTAATGGCATCAAAAAGAGAACCTGTATTAATCCAAACCTCTTTTTCAGTATTAATATCCGTTGCCACAGCAGTAAATGGAATTGATAGGTTTTCAATCTTAATATCCTCTAAAAAGCGTACTAAAGTATTGATTATTTTATCGCCTTTAAAAATACCACCATTTCCCCATGAAAAATCAAGTAATGATGCAATGTCCGTTTTAGTAAGTGAAACCAACCATGCTTCTAATTGATCCAATTTGCCTGCAGCATATACACCGCCAATTAGAGCACCAATTGAACAGCCTGAAATAGACTTAATTTCAAAATCGTTATCTTCAAGCCACTTTATTACACCAATATGGGCTAGTCCCCTTGCTCCTCCACTACCCAAAACTAGCGAAACGGTTGTTTTTTTTACGATGTTCTTTTGTTCCATATTGTTTAGTATATTTTATTTCTTCAATTAATATTTAAGGCAATTCAAATGTACAATATATTATTGTAGCACGTATATAAATGATTTTATTTCTATTGTATTCACTCCAATAACATATGCATAAATAGCAACAGCAGAAAAAAATTCTGGTTCTACTGGTTTTGTTGTGGGTATTTTATTTCAGCTTCGCTGAAACAATCATAATAATCACCTATCCTGCCGGATTTCCTCCCGATAGGGATGGTAGGCAAGGTAAAAATCAGCGACTAAAATAATTATCTAGTAAAGCAAGCAAGAAAATATCTTAGATGCTGATTTACTAGTGCTTCGCACAGTAAATACGCTGATTATTATGATAGGTTTTAGATTTGCAAAATAGATTAAAATATGATAGATTAGTAATTATTCTATCCAAATATAAATTCAATATTTAGTAAACCCACACGAAACTCTGTAGAACCAAAATTCTTAATAAAAACGAAATGATTAAAGATTATTTAAAAGCCTTTAAAAACATCTCTGGAGTTCTGCATACTTTTTTACTAATATAATTATAGAATGCAATATTAGTTTTTGCTCTTACAATTATTTTTTCATTTGCTATATTTACAAAACGATAAAAAATATCACAGCCTGAATTTGTAATTTCATCTACAGTAACATCAATTCTAAGTTTATCACCATAAAATCCTTCAGAAGAATAATTAATTACTGAATCAAGCATTATTATGCCAATTCCATCTATATCACTTTCCGAAAAACCCTTATCAGCCAATAGTCTCATCCTTGCCTCATGAATCATCCCTAAAACAGAATCATTACCAAGATGTCCACCATAATTTATATCCGTTATCCGAATATCAAGTTGTGTTGAAAAATTAAATTTCTCGGGAAGTATTAATTTTATACGTGCCATATTATATTGTTCTAATTAAATCTATATGTAAGCCTATAATCCGTTAAACACATATGATAAGCATTTATGATTTTGCTCAAACACCATTATAGCCCAAAGATAATAAAAACTATATTACTATTATGATTTTCATTTTATATTTAGAAAGGCATTTAAGGTAATGGGCACTAGGAATTTTAGCTATTATCAAAATCAAATATTTTTTTGCAAAAGAGTTGAAAATTACATTTAAAAAAACAGAAAATTAATTTTCAAAAAGCTGTTACTCTTTCATAGCCTTATTATAACAACCTCTACATAGTGGCTCATAACTATCTGTTTCGCCAAGCATAACAAGTTTATCGCTTACTACTGTTCTATGCGATACCTGAGCAAGTTTACCACATCGCATACATATAGCATGAACCTTTGTAACATGCTCAGCAATAGCTAATAACTCTGGCATTGGGCCAAAGGGCTTCCCTTTAAAATCCATATCAAGACCGGCAACAATAACTCTTACACCACGATTTGCTAACTCATTACATACTGCTGGTAGGCTTTCGTCAAAAAATTGAGCCTCATCAATTCCAACTACGTCCATATCGTTAGCCATCAACAAAATTGCCTCTGAAGTAGTAACAGGTGTAGAGTTTATTTCATTTTTGTCATGAGAGACAACTTTTTCGTCATCATAACGTACATCAACAGCAGGTTTAAATATCTCAACTTTTTGTTTAGCAATTTTAGCACGTTTCAATCGTCGTATCAATTCCTCTGTTTTACCTGAAAACATTGACCCACAAACAACTTCTATCCAGCCGGCTTCTTGTTTACTACTTTTTGAATTTTCTAAAAACATTATTGCTATTGTATTTTATCTTTGAATATCTTTACAGTCTGCAATTTGTATTTGAATTGAAAATAAATTGCATCTTTAAAGCAGCAAATTTAACCAAAAGAATAGACAATATTTTTATTGTGAATAAATTTATTTATCCCTTATGAACAGTATTCAAAAAGACCACAGTAGGAAAGTATTAGCAAAACTAAACAAACAATTAGAGGCGGTATTATCTTCAAACAATACTATTTCTTTATTAGAGATTGACTTAATAAAAGAGGATTTACGTGCATTATATGAGCTTGTTGATTCAATTGATGATATTCCAATGCAAAACATCACAACTAGCAGTAATGCCGTTGATGAAATTGATAAAGAAATAAATGACTTATTAGATGTCGCTAAATTAGAGTTTGAAAATGACGATTCTGAAATTGATGATCAAATTAAGGAACAGGAATCTGCTTTAGACGAACAAAATGACGACGACAAGCATTTACCAGAAATACCAAAAGAAGAAGAAATAACTACTATTCATGACGATATTGATAATAAGCTAACAAACGAAAGCCGCTCAGAAGAAAAGGATGCTGAAAACATAATAGACGTTGATAATAATAAAGCTGAAGTTAGTGAAACAATTGCCGTTGATAAGCCCATTGAAAACAAAGGGAAAGATACTAAAAAAACCGTACACATTCTTGATGTAGAGCCTGAGGATGAGGAGTTTGAAAACAATGAGTCTAAACCCGAAGAATTATTACCAAGCACTATAAATCTAAAGCCCATAAAAAGTTTAAAAACAGGAATTGGCATTAATGATAAATTTATGATTATTAATGACTTATTTGAAGGTAGTTCAAAATATTTCAATAGTTCCATTATAAAGCTCGACTCGCTTGAAGATGGAGTGCAGGCACTTTATATGCTCGGCGATATGAAAGATGAAAACCTATGGGAAACAAAAGATGAAGTATTCCAAACTTTTAAAAAATATATAGAGCGTAGGTATGTAAAATAGCAATATTTTATTTTTACTATTTAATATAAGAATATAATAATCTGATGATATCTTTATTTTTTGAGGGAATTTTGCTAGGCTTACTTGTGGCTGTATCATTAGGTCCAGCTTTCTTTGCCATATTACAAACTGGAATAAACAAAGGTTTCAAATATGGTATTTATATGGCCTTAGGGGTTTTATTTAGCGATATATTATTGGTTACAATAAGTTATTTAATAGGTGCTACTATATTCGATGACCCTGAGAATAAGGTCTATGTTGGTCTTATAGGAGGTATTATTCTTATAATTTTTGGCTCCGTATCGTGGGCAAAGAAACCCGAAATTCTTAATAGAAGACGATACGCAAATAAAGAAATTAAGGAATCCAATCCTTTTGGATATGGTGTCAGAGGTTTCTTTTTAAATATCGCAAATCCATTTCTATTCTTTTTTTGGTTTGGCGCACTAGGTTTTGTGGGCAAAAATGCTATTCCTGGCGAAATATTGGAAAGCACAATAATCTTCTTCTCAGGAACATTTATTACAATTTTCGCTACTGATGTTCTAAAAAGTTTTGTAGGTGGTAAAATTAAAGGTTTTCTTAAGCCTCGAAAAGAAATTCTCTTAAACAAAATTGTTGGCTTGCTATTGGTAACATTTGGCATTATCCTTATCTTTAAAACCTTAGGAGGGTTTGGATTCTTTCAGCAGCTTAGGAGCAATCTTCATTTGGGCAAAGAGATTGAAGCCCAATACAATGTAATTGCCGAAAAAAGCACACTAAATCTCATACTATATAAAGACTCTACTTTTAAAGAACGTATAGAAACTAGAGGTGAAGAATTTATTTCTTCAGGAGACTGGCACTTTACTGATACTATAAATCATATTTTTGAAATAGAAATTCTAAAAAGTGACTTTGATACAATAAAAATACCTCAAATTAGAACCTATAAAATTGATTTTACTGGAATATCTCTTTATATAGATACTACAAGTATGCTCAGGAGCCCTATTGATTTTAAGATCAACAACAACTTTTATATTAATAGCATTATAAAATCCACTTTAAGAGTTCCTAATACAAGCATAGATGAATCAAAATGCAATGGATGGAGCTTAAATAAGCAGCAAATAAGGAGTGTAATTAATAATTCTGTTTTTGTGGAATCACATATTTGGGAAGATGAATTCAACCTAATGCCATGCATGCTTGATATCCAAATAGAACAAGCTAATGTTCTATACCAAATTCAAGTAAATGCGGGAGGCTGGTTCTCGGTAAATATAAATGATTCAACCATTTATTATGGCAACTATTTTGAAGAAAATAAAGGGTTATTTTTAAAGAATAATATTAAAGTAATAGAATAAGATGGAAATTAATGATGCTCAGAAGTTAGTTGATGATTGGATAAATACCCATGGCGTGAGATATTTTAGTGAGCTTACAAATATGGCTATTCTTACCGAAGAAGTAGGAGAAGTGGCACGTATAATTTCTAGGAAATATGGCGAGCAATCATTCAAAGAATCCGATAAAAATATTGATTTAGGTGATGAACTTGCAGACGTACTTTGGGTTCTTATTGCTATTGCAAATCAAACTGGCGTAAATCTTAGCGATGCTCTTATGAAAAATATGGAAAAGAAAACCCTACGTGATAACCAGCGCCATCATAATAATCCAAAACTAAAATAGTTTAAGCCATATTATGCTGAAATTTATTTTATTAATATCGCTACTACTATCAATAGTTACTAATGTTTTTTCACAAAACACTTTATCAGTAAAAATTGTAGATAGCAAGAAATCCACTCCCCTAGCCTTTGTTAATATTAAGTTTGATAATAGTCAAAAAGGAATATTTAGTGATATTGATGGAAATATTAAACTCAAGCTTAACTGCTGCACTAGTATTAAACTTACTTATATTGGGTATAGCGATACCGTAATAAACATTAATACTTTAAGCAATAAAGCAATTATAAAGCTTACAAAAAAGCAGTATAATCTTAATGTTGTAGATATCCATGCCAAAGAGAATCCCGCTTTTGCAATTATTAGAAAAGTAATATCAAATAAGAAGTATAACGATCCTGAGAATCTTAAGTCTTTTTCGTATACTGCCTATCACAAATTTATTGTTACTGCTGATGCTGATGCAATAAGACATGAAATGGATAAGTACAGAAATCCCGATAGTGCATTAATAAAAATGAATGATTTTTTTAGTTCACAACATTTACTAATTACCGAAAGTATTAGTAAAAGAAATTATAAATATCCTGACAAAAACAAAGAAGAAGTAATAGCAAATCGGGTTTCGGGATTAAGCAATCCTCAATTTTCGGTAATGGGTAGTGATTTACAGTCCTTTAGTTTTTATGACAAAAGCATAGATGTACTTGATAGACATTATATTAATCCAATAAACAGATCAAGTTTAAGGAAGTATTTCTACCTTCTAGAAGACAGTATTTTTTCTGATATAGATACCACATATATTATAAGTTTTAGGCCATATAAAGGATCCAATTTTGATGGATTGAAAGGACAACTTCATATTAGCAGCAAGCATTGGGCTCTTAAGAATATAAAGGCTGAACCTGCAAAAACAAATCCAGATTTTGGTATATCTTTTCAGCAAAAATGTGAGCTTATAGATGATAAAGTATGGTTTCCCACCCAAATAAATACCGATATTATTTTTTATAACCTAATAATAAATAATAGCGAAGCAAAAGGTATTGCTCGCTCATATATTAAGGATATAAAAATAAATGAGCCTGAAAAAGAAATAGTTAGATTCAATAATGAGGTATTGATTATAAGCCCTCAAGCAAATAAACCACATGATGAAGATTATTGGAATAAATATAGAGCACAAAAATTAGATTCCTTAGAAGTAGAGACTTATAATATAATTGATAGCATTGGCAAAGCCAAACATTTAGATAAAAAACTATGGGCTGCAACATCTCTTATGAATGGTAGAATACCCATTGGTCCTGTAGATTTGCTAATGAATAAATTTATTGCTTATAACAAATTTGAAGGTTTTAGGCTTGGTGTTGGTTTAACAACTAATGAGCGCCTATCGCAATACTATTCTCTTGAAGGATACGCAGCATGGGCCACTAAAGATTATAGATGGAAATATGGTGGTAATATTAAACTCAACCTATTAGCTCAGAATTCATTAACCCTTGATATTGCATATACTAACGATATTTTTGAAAGTGCACAGCAATATGATTTTAATTTGCCCGATTTTTATGGTCACGAGACCATCCGTGATTTCCTAGTAAAAGAGATGGTATATTCAAAAAGCACTAATGCAAAATTAGAATTTAGATTATTACCACATAGTAGTTGGACTTTAGAAACAAATTATTCGGATATAAACTCCACTACTGATTACGAATACCAAACAATTAATAATGAACTTAAAGGAGATTTCTTAATTACAGAATTTGGTATAGGATGGCGATTTGCTTTTAAGGAAAAACTCTATCGTACAGCAAACACAACTTTCTCACTAGGCACCATATATCCTATTTTAAATATTCACTATACCAAAGCCATTTCAGGGATTAATGGTTCAGAGCTAAATTACCAAAAACTAGATTTGCAGATAGATTTCGATTATAATATAAATTTTGTAGGCAAACAATCGTGGAGAATTACTGCTGGAAAATCAGTAGGAGATGCACCATGGTATAAACTCTATAATGGAAACGCAAGTTATATGCAATGGTATATAGAAGCTCCTAACACATTTGGAACAATGCGATATAATGAGTTCCTTTCTGATGAATATTTGGCAATACATTTTCGTCACGATTTTAAGAGCCTATTGTTTGGCAATAAACCTTTTGTGCCGCAGCCAATGTTTGTAAGCTCTGCAATTATAGGCAATATAAGTAATCCCACTATGCACAAAAATATAAATTTCAATACTTTAGAAAATGGTTTTTTTGAATCAGGGATACTATTAAACTCAATCCTCCGCTCAGGGATTAGTAATATTGGTATTGGTGCATTTTATCGCTGGGGGCCATATTCTTTTCCAAATATTGAAGATAATTTTGCCTACAAAATTACTTTTGGCTATTCTATATAAAATAGATTAGTCTAATATATCAGCAATATCATCAGTAGAATTATTTACAATAATTTTTCGTAATTGTCGTAGAAATAGATTCTCAGAAGCTGCTAACACACCATCCACTAATAGCACTTCCTTCATTTCAAAATAAATTTTTATTTTTTCTTCCCTAGTCTTACAGTAGTTAATAACAAAGTACTCCAAAATATCATTATTCTGAACGTCAGTATAATTATTAAAATCTTTACTTATTCTATTGTAAACTTTTTTATTAGAGTGATTTAATATATACTCTTTTTCTTCATCTACTACTGTAAAGTCTGCTTTAGCAGCATAAATAAGAAAAAATGTATAATAATCTTCTTTATCCCATTTTTTATAATTATCCATGATTTAAACTGTTTTTTATTAATAATTAAGTAATCTATTATTTTAATTGTAAAGATACATAATTATATAGTAAAAACAAAATAATTATCACACAGCTTCTTTCTGAACATCAGTAGATTTCATATCTGCTTCATCGTTAATTTCGTATCGTAAATTATCCATAATATAAAGCTGTCTTTCTGGAGTGTTTTTTCCCATATAAAACGATAAAACATTATCAATACCTGAGTCCTTGGTAAGCAATACAGGGTCTAGGCGCATACTTTTTCCGATAAACACTTTAAACTCATCAGGAGATATTTCTCCCAACCCCTTAAATCGGGTTATCTCCGCCTGTGCTCCTATTTCTCTTAGTGCATTAACGCGCTCTTCTTCGGAATAGCAGTAAAATGTCTTTTTCTTATTACGCACTCTAAAAAGCGGTGTTTGAAGTATATACACATGACCACGTTTTACCAAATCAGGATAAAACTGAAGAAAGAAAGTCAATAATAGTAAACGAATATGCATACCATCAGTATCAGCATCTGTTGCAATTACAATATTATTATATCGCAAATTATCCATATCCTCTTCTATATTCAAGGCTGTTTGCAATAGATTAAACTCTTCATTTTGATATACAATCTTTTTGCTAAGTCCAAAACAATTTTTAGGCTTACCCTTTAAACTGAATACTGCTTGGGTATTCACATTTCTACTTTTGGTGATACTACCAGAAGCCGAATCTCCCTCGGTAATAAACAATGTTGATTCTAGTCTATTTTCCTTATTAGAGTTATAGTGAGTTCTACAATCTCTAAGTTTTTTATTATGCAAGCTAGCTTTCTTAGCACCTTCGCGGGCAAGCTTCTTAATTCCTGCCATATCCTTTCGTTCCTTCTCCGATTGAAGAATTTTGCGACGTAACGAATCAGCTACATCTGGCTTACGGTGAAGAAAATTATCAAGATTTCGTTTAACCATATCATTAATATAGTTACGAATAGTTTGCCCATTGGGCTCCATATGCTGCGAACCAAGTTTTGTTTTAGTCTGCGATTCAAATACAGGTTCAGTTATTTTTACACTAAATGCGGCTACAATGGAAGTACGAATATCGCTAGCATCAAAATCTTTCTTGAAAAACTCACGAACAGTTTTCACAATAGCCTCACGAAAGGATGCCTGATGTGTACCCCCTTGTGTAGTATGCTGTCCATTTACAAATGAGAAATACTCCTCACCATATTTTTTCGATGCATGAGTAAAAGCAAATTCAAATTCCTCTTCTTCAAGGTGTATAATCGGATAAATAATATTATCATCAATATTTTGCTCCAATAAATCCAGAAGTCCATTTTTTGATACAATACGCTCACCATTAAATTTAAGAACAAGGTGACGATTCAAAAACGCATAATTCCATAGCAAACGCTCAATATATTCAGATCTAAATTTAAAATCTCCAAAAATTTCAGAATCAGGCACAAATCTTATTAATGTTCCATTATTTTCATCAGGAGTATCTACATCTTCATCTAAAGTTTGCTTGCCACGTTCATATTTTACAACTTTGGATTTCCCTTCTCTAAAACTCTGGGCAGTAAACGATTCAGAAAGAGCATTTACAGCTTTTGTACCAACACCATTAAGACCTACAGTTTTCTTAAATACCTTGGAGTCGTATTTAGCTCCAGTATTTATTTTAGAAACACAAGCGGCAAGGCTTCCAAGAGGAATCCCACGTCCACTATCGCGTACAACAACCTCTTTCTCTCTAATTTCAATGGTTATTTTTTTCCCATGGCCCATAATAAACTCATCAATTGAGTTATCAATCACCTCTTTTATAAGTACATAAATTCCATCATCGGGAGACGCACCATCACCTAACTTACCAATATACATTCCTGGTCGTAAGCGTATATGATCCTTCCAATCAAGAGATTTAATACTGTCTTCGTTGTATTTTACTTCTGCCATAGGTATTTCTTATTTCTATGCAAAAATAATATTAATATAGAATATTTACAAAGGGAATTTTATTTTTTTCAAACAATTTTATACACAATTGTTTCTATGGAAAAAGATTAATCAATCTATTTTTTATCAATTTAATATAATACCATATTTTGTCACCATTTTTTGTAAAAGATAAAAATACTGCCAAAATATTTTAGTATGCACAAATTAGCCATGGACTAAAGTCCACTGCTAACTAAATTTAGTTTCTTACAAATAATATTATGCTATGACTTAATGTATTAGCTATTGTTTTATAAAACTGCCACTACCTCCTACTACTCCATCCGACTTAATGCGAATAAAATAAATACCTGAAGATAAGCTGTTAATATTCAAATTAATATACTCTGTATTATTGGGGACTATAATTATTTCAACTTCATTTCCTACAGAATTATAAATTATAATTTGAGAAATCCTAATTCTATATTCATTTGGTATATTAATAACTAATTTGTCCTTTGTGGGATTTGGATAAACATCTAAGATGTTTTTAGTTTGGGCAATATTATTTATATCAATTGTATTATATGATCTAAATGCAAAAGAAAAAAACCATAATGTATCTTGATTTTCAATATAGTAATTTGGATAAATATAATTCCTATCTAATACAAGACTGTCAACATCACTAGCCCACTGCGGGCCTCCGCATACGTAATGATACAAAAAAACAGCACTCGAAACAATACATGAATCAGCAAATAGTGCTGAGTCCCATGTTATACTAATTGGTTCATTTATACTCTTAACTAATACTCCTATATGATTACTAAAGGCAAAGTTTGTAGAATATGGTGAATTATGTTTATAATATATTATCTGTTTTTTTGATTGATATCTTGGATTAAATTCATAAGGAAAATTTAAGTTTTCAACATTTACTGTACGAGCCTCAAACACACTATCCCAAGGCTGACCCAAAATATCTATTTCATCAAAATTTACATCAATACTATCGGTGGCTGTACTATCATAGCCAAACACTAAGGTGTCTCTATTTCCTTGTCCATCTTCTAAATATAGATTAAAACTGAATTCTTGTGCATTAGATATTAATGCAATAAGCATAAAAGTAAAAAGTAAAATTGATTTTTTCATAATATTATTGTTCTTAAACTCAACTAGTAAATGCAAATTTTTAGGAGATCTTTATAATTAAATATTTTATCAGAAGAAAGAGAGAAATTTCTCTCCTTCCATCTGATTGGATATTTGTCTTATATTCGTCTCCGTCTAAAAATTGTAATATGAGCCATATAACCAGTAAACATAAGGTATACAATATCCGTATTGAAAGAACAAAAGGTAGATTCAACTATAAATTGCATCCTAAAAGTTGCATTTACTAATTGAATATAGGAACTGTCTATGCCCCCACACTTTACGATTAAACCAATATGGTTTCAATAGTACGTTCTGTTTTTAGAGTTAAATAATTATTTCACTAACAAATGTAAGTAATATTATCGCCCATAAATTATTTTTATTAAAAACTGTAATTACAATAGTTCAATGATGTTTTCTAAAAAACGGCAAAAAATGACATTTTCTACAATGATATATCAATATTTAAAAATCATATCCAAATAAACTCCTAAAAAAACAATACCTTTGTATAATGATAAAGCATATAATGCAAATTCCCCGATCGACGTATTTATTCATTAGCATAATAATATTTATATTTATTAATCCTTTATATGAAGATACAAGTTTTCACAAGGTCGCTAATCTTTTTAGTTATTCACTAATTTTTATTGCAACTAATTTCTCTATTAAAAAACGTACTATATTAATAAAGTCATTATTAATTCTAGGAGTAATTTCTCAATTTGCATTTTTTTTTATTGAACAAAAACACATTTTAATATCCACATTTACAATATCAGCAATTGTTTTTGCAATAGTAACCACTCTGCTTATATTACAAATTGCTAGAACAAAAAACATAAACTTAGAAGTAATATTTGAAGCTATAAGTGGATACTTACTAATTGGAATAATAGCTACTATTACAAATATTATAATATTGGCATTTAATAATAACGCAATATTATTCGAAGGTTCTGCGAGCTTAGGCGACATGATATATTACAGTTTTATAACTCTAACCACTATTGGCTATGGAGAAATTATTCCAATAAGCCCAATGGCTAGAAACATAAGCCTAATTACAGGAATTTCAGGTCAGCTATACCTTACAATTATTATTGCTCTAATAATTGGCAAATTTAGCTCCACAATTAATCAAGCAAAATAATTTTTTATGAAAAAAATTCTACTTTCAATAATAATCATATTAGGAACACTAACAAGCTTTGCTCAAAAAGACTGGAAATTTTCAAATTCCACCCCACAGGAATTAGTAAAATCTCATTTCTATTTCCTAGAAAAAGGACATGAGAACAAAAACCTAGCAACTTTTACAATGGAGAAAACCAATCTCAGCGTAAAAGAGAAAGAGCGAAGAATAATAAAGCTTAAAGAAATCCTTATTTCTTTAAATATTGATATAGATAATATATGGAATAGACGAAAAGGAATTAAGAAGACAGACATATACTATATTTTCCCAAAGGAAAAGAAAATATACCTTACTCGCCAAAAGAGAAAGTGGTATTATTCTGTGGAAACTATTAACAATGTTCCTTTATTATACAATAAATATGTATTAAAATTTAAACCTAAAGATAAAGATGTACTAAAAAATTTACAGAAAGAAGTAGCTATAGAAATAAATAGTTCAAAAAATGTTACACTTAATAGATCAACACCATACAATACAATCTTATCACATATTATTTATACTGACGATTCCCTTTTTGATCTTAAGATAGCTTCTAAATGCATAAATATAAGCCCCAAAGACACTTTGCAGGCAGAAAAAATTGCAATAAAGCTGAAACAAATTTATCTTGGGCTTTCGCAAGAGGTTTTCAATTTCAAAACGTTAAGTAGAGATAGTTTTTATATAGACACCATTACCAATCTACATCAATATTGGCCTAACCCTGCTTTTAAGGAACTATATTTAGAGAAGGTAGGTGACAATTGGCTTTATTCACGTAATTCTGCTGAATTGATATCTAGTGTGCATAACAATATGTACTCCGAAGATGCCGAACAAATATTTATGTTTTCAGATAATTTTAAGAAATTTGCTAGCTATTTTGGAATAAGTCAAATTGGCAAATTGCAACTTTGGCAAATATTTATGCTTTTATTCTTTATTTCAATCTTACTAATTATCTATGTAGTAAATAAATATTTAGTAAAAAGGGTTATAAATACTATCGTAAAAAACAATAGGTGGAGAAATAATATTTTTGTTCTTTTTAATTCCATTGCATATATTATAGCCATAAATATTATCTCAGATTACGGCCCTTCTTTTGCTTTTCCAATAGAATATCAGCACTATTTTCTTTTAGTAATAAAGCTTTCCAAAATATTTATAGGAACGCTTATATCTGTATATATAGTAAACCTATTGGTTATAATCCTTACAAAAGAAGATAGCTTTGATAACAGATTTGGCTTAGTGTTCTTTCTTGGATTATTAGCAAAGGTTATAATTTTTACAGCTAGTTTATTATTTACTATTGACGCCTTGGGTTATAATCTAATCAACTTTTTGGCAGGTTTATCCATTGGAGGATTTGCGTTAGCTTTAGGAGCTCAAGATACTATAAAAAACTTTTTTGGCTCTTTAATGATTTTTGCTGATGATAGCTTTAATGTTGGCGACTGGATTGAGACTAATGATGTTAGCGGAACAGTTGAAAAAGTAGGACTTCGTTCCACAAGAGTTAGAACTTTTCATAATTCATTGGTAACAATTCCTAACAGCAATTTATCTGATAATAATATTGACAATATGGGTAAGCGAAAATATCGACGTTATAGCGGTAAAATTTTGCTAGATTATAATACCCCTACTGATAAGATTGAACTATTTATAGAAAAAACTAAGGAATATATTTCTAAAACAGATAAAACTCGTAAAGATTTTTATATGGTTTATATAAATAACCTCGACAAATATGGAATACAAATATTAATTTACGTATTTTTTAAAGTAGATGATTGGGATCATGAAATGGCTGAGAAACATGACCTTCTTATTAAAATTCTAGATATAAAAAGTGAATTAGGAATTTTATTTGTAAAAATGCCAATTTTAGAAATTGAAGAATAAATCCTTTATATAAAAAGATTATATGCCCATACAGCTAGCAAATCTTCGAAAAACATCAGTTTTTCGAGATTTTGGTCCGTTACTATAGGCTTATTGCTACTACCCAAGCAAGATTCAAAGAAATATGCATACGTAGATTAAAACTAAAAAATACTATAATAATTGAAATCATCTTAATACATATTTAACTACCTTTGAAGCTTCAAAACTATATTAGTTAAGATAAATTGAATTATGAATATAATAGAGATTTCTGGAATAAAAAAATACTTTCAAGTAGGCACTCAAGTTGTAAAAGCCCTTGATGGTATTGATATTAATATTAAGAAAAACGAATATGTAAGTTTGATGGGAACATCTGGCTCAGGAAAATCTACTTTCATGAATATCCTTGGCTGCCTTGATACGCCTACATCTGGCAAATATATTCTTAACAACCAGAACGTAAGCGAACTAACTGACAATGAGCTTGCCGAAATTCGTAATACAGAAATTGGTTTTGTTTTCCAAACTTTCAACCTACTCCCTAGAGCCACAGCATTGGAGAATGTGATGCTGCCTTTAGTATATGCAGGGCTTCCTAAAGAGCAACGTATACAAAGAGCTGTTGAAGTATTGGAGCAGGTACAATTGGCAGACAGAATGGACCACCGACCTAACGAATTATCTGGCGGTCAGCGACAGAGAGTTGCAGTTGCTCGTGCATTAGTTAATAATCCTTCTATTATACTCGCTGATGAGCCTACGGGTAATCTAGACTCTAAAACCTCAATTGAGATAATGGCGCTTTTCGAGAGAATACATAAAGCTGGCAATACAGTTATTGTTGTTACTCATGAGGAAGATATTGCAGCCCATACTCATAGAATAGTTCGCCTAAAAGATGGAATTATTGATAAAGAAGAAATAAATGACAATCCTAGAAGCGCTTTATTATAAAGGTATAATTTAGTTTTCAAGCGGTTGCCCCATAAATATTGGAATCAGTCGGCAAATTATTGTGTATTACTTTTCTCCTTCCAAATAAATATCTAATTGAGACAATAGAGTATTCGTATTAAGTACATTATTTTGCACTTTTTTATACTCTTCCAACTCCTTTTGCATTCTATTTTTAATAATATCGTTATCTATTAATTCCATTCCCAAGGTATCATGTAGCACAAATAACAATTCTCTATTAAGATAGTATTTCCCGTTTATATATTCATTCATATCACGCGAATTTCGCATTGGAAAAAGAATATTATCTGCATGAAACGCAACAGAAGTATCAAGTTGCTGACCAATAGAATGATCAAAGCTACTTACTTCCAATCCATATTTATTATGTAATAGATTATTTAATGAAGGGAATAAGTCGTTATGAGTAACCACTCCACCAAACTCTTGCGCAGTTTTTAATAATGGACTATATATAATTAAAGGAACAGCGTATTTATCGATACTATTTTTATATCCAAACAAAACACCTTTATGATCACCTGTAATAATAAAAATGGTTTTTTCATATTCGGATCTCTCTTTATACTTTTTCATAAACATTCTAAGCTCATTATCAAGCACATAATATGCCTTTATCCCATAATTCACCTCACGAGCTCTTTTCTGCACAGCTTCATCTTTCAGGGTTTCAATTACACTATCGGCATAAGCCCTATATAACTCTGGCTCTGAGCTATCGAAAGGAGAATGAGTACTTAGTGTTAGATATAGACTAAAATACGATGTATCGCTTTCTATAAACGATTCTGAGGCCTTAAATAACACATTATCTCCATAGCCCCAAGTATGACCTGTGGCACTTCTAGGCATTTTTTCGTAGTCAGGAAAATCCCAATATAGGCTATCAATACCAGCAGCGATAATAAATTTATCCATATGAGTAAAGCCTGGCCATCCACCATAAAACATCTGTGTAGAATATCCATTTTTCTTAAGCATTTTAGGTAATGAAAAGAAATTTGGGTAAGGACGATCTAAATCCATAAACCCTTTTTTGCCAGGTGGTAAAGAGGCTAATAGAGCTGGCATTACACCAAAGGTGCGCTCTGAGGTAGATATACAATTTCGCCAATAAAGGCTATGCTCTGCCAATGAATCAATAAAAGGAGTAAATGAATAATTGGGCGAATACTTTCCACTGACTGTAGGAGAAAGGCTTTCCACCATTATTAATACAATATTTGGCTTTTCTCCCTCTGGCAATGAATCAAAAAAGTTATCCAAAGTACTTTTATAATCATTCTTATAATAAAACGGATAATTTTGAGGCCCATATTTTTTACCTGAGTTATCTAATGAGCGATACGCTTCAACATATTTGCTTATTTCTCCTACACCTACATCACTATCTTCTTGCGAGTATTTGGTTACAGCTTTTACAAAATAAATAAACTTATTGGTATTACAGAAAAACGATAACTCATTATTATATTGCTTTTGACTTACAATATATACATTAGTAGAAGCACCTATTCCTATTATTAAAAATGAGAATAAGGCTGCAATATATCTTGATATATTTTTATTTAAAAGATAGATACTTCCGCCCAAATACAGTATCGTGGCTACAATAAAAACAATAATCTCTATTGCATTCAATTGCCCCGAGCCAAAGGCTATATCAATTATATCATTAAACTCGTAAATGAACACCACTTGATCTAAAGGAACTAATGCTACATTAAAATACTGAATAAAAGCAATATATAACATTAATATAATGAAAAATACTGCTATAAGTAATACTTTTGCAATTCGAAAAGAAATAAAACTAAGCAACAAAAACAGAATAAGCCCAACACCAGAAATTCCCATGGCAAGCATAAAATCCAAACTTAATGCTTTTATAAAATCACCAATTGACATTAAGGAATTGGAATAATTATAAACATTAACAAAATCATACACCCTCAATAATACAAAAACTATTATAAAAGGAATAGATAAAGCCAAATATGCTTTTAGGTTACGCATTGTATTTGATAATCTACCGCTAATAAAACTCAACATGGTCATATTATTTTTAATTTTAAGAGTGCAAATTTAACATTATAATACATTCAATGCTCACAAATTATTATTATTAAATTAATATCAGATTATAACATCATATTATTTTCCATACCTTTGTATAATAAAATACAACAGAAATTAAATGAATACATCTACCCTATTCCAAAAGAGTAAAACAATAAACATTAGCGGAGAGCTATATAGCCTCTCAAGCCCAAAAGTAATGGGTATATTGAATATTACCGACGATTCGTTTTACGATGGTGGAAAATACACTACCCATATCAAACAGTTGGCACGCGTAGAGAAAATGTTATCAGATGGGGCAAATTTTATTGATATAGGAGCACAGAGCACAAGACCTGGCTCCAAAGAGCTTGGAATAAAGCATGAAATAGAATCACTTATACCAACTATTATAAATATAAGAAAAGAGTTTCCTAATGCAATTATTAGCATTGACACATGGCATGCTGAAGTAGCCAAAGAGTGTTATAATAATGGCGCACATATAATTAACGATATTTCTGGTGGTACATTTGATAATAATATGTTAGATGTTATATCAGAAATAAATATTCCATATATAATAATGCATACAGGAGGTAAGCCTGATATAATGCAACAAAATCCTAAATATGATAATGTAGTAAAAGAGGTTCTATATTTCATGTCGGAACAAAGAGCCAAACTAAACTTAAAAGGAGTAAACGATATTATTTACGATCCTGGATTTGGTTTTGGAAAAAATATAGAACATAATTATGAATTACTGAAGCAGCTTAAAACTTTTGAATTTCTACAAGGCCCTATTTTGGTTGGTATATCCAGAAAATCGATGTTATACAAGCCTCTTGGCATTAATGCAACGGAGGCATTAAATGCTACTACCTCTGCTCATATGATTGCCTTGCAAAATGGGGCTGATATACTAAGAGTTCATGATGTAAAAGAAGCAAAAGAAACCATAGACATATATAAACTAATGGAAAAAGCATAAATAATGATTGATAGCAAAGATAAAGATCTAAAATGCAGAATTCATGATGTAATTTTTGAGGCAGATACTTTTTTAGGAAAACTATTTGATGAAATACTATTAGTATTGATAGTACTATCTGTTGGAGTGGTTATGCTCGATAGTGTTCCTGAAATTCATGATGAATACCCAAAATTACTTTTTTATTCGGAATGGTTTTTTACCATAGTTTTTAGTATCGAATATTTATTTAGAGTATTTACTACACTAAAGCCCAAAAAGTACATTTTCAGCTTTTATGGAATGATCGATTTATTAAGTGTATTACCTACTTATATAGGATTATTTCTTGCTGGCACTCATTTTCTTATGGTAATAAGAATATTAAGACTTTTAAGGGTATTTAGAGTTTTAAAACTAATGCAATTTTTAGGGGCTTCACGATTATTAATTGAATCTTTCAAAAACAGTAGGCACAAAATAGCCGTATTCTTTTTCTTTATTGTTCTTATAGTTACAATTATGGGATCTATAATGTATATTGTAGAAAGTCCAGAAACTGGCTTTACTAGCATTCCAAAGAGTATATACTGGGCCATTGTTACCATTACTACCGTTGGCTATGGCGATATAGCACCTCAAACCATTATTGGACAATCACTAGCCTCTGTTATTATGCTCCTTGGTTATGCAATAATTGCCGTTCCATCAGGAATTATAACTTCTGAAATAATAAATAGCAAAAAACATCAGCGAAGGAATACTCAAGTTTGCAGTAATTGCAATTTTGCTGAACATGATGATGATGCTGAGTGTTGCAAAATGTGTGGTGAGGGATTATAGTTTTTAATGGTTCAATGGTTAATTAATAAGTTGCATTTTCAACTTAAATTCAGCGTTTATTTAATAATTGAGAATTAGGAATTAGAAATTGAGAATTAGTCAGACTGAGTGATTTTGTTTTCG
>JAGLDA010000168.1 GCA_023145955.1 Bacteroidales bacterium | reverse complement strand
AACTACTATATAATAGCACCCCAAGGTGCATATATATCCAATATCTCATTACTTTTACAATTACTATTATATTGAAAATGAGGTCTGAAGTATAGTGAGTTTAGTTTATTCATTATTAATGTGATTTATTAAGCTGCTAAGATAATCAATTTTTAAGTTTATTTTACTAAAGTGTTAAAGAATCTCCAGGGCTTTTTATATTGCCAATATTACGAGAGCTTACATGGGTGTAAATTTCAGTGGTTTTACTGCTATTATGCCCCAGTAAAACCTGAATATAACGCAAATCAACTCCTTGTTCAAGTAAATGGGTAGCAAAACTATGGCGTAAAACATGAGGACCTCCTTTTTTAGCCAAGCCTGCTTTTCTAACGGCCTTATGAAAAATCTTGCGAATACTCGTATCAGAATACCGATCACCATACTGTCCCTCAAATAAATAATTAGTCGGATTATACTCCTCAATATAGCTGCTAAGTATTAATGCGGCCTTATCTGATAGTATTGTAAATCTATCTTTATTACCCTTTGCTTTTCTAATAAATACTAATTTCCGATCATAATGCAAATCCTCTTTCTGCATTCTTATGGCTTCGCTAATGCGCAAGCCTGCTGAGTAAATTAAAAAAAGTATCGCTTTGTGTTTATTATTACTTATGTGTTTAATTATTTTTTGAATCTCTTCTAAACTATAAATATTAGGTAATGATTTTGGCATTTTTGGGCGTTCAATTTTGTCAGTATCTATTTTTATTCCAACCACCTTGTCGTAATATAGCTTTATGGCATTTACCGATTGATTAATAGTTGATGCTTTAACTCCTTTTCTCTGTAACAAACCTTTATGATAAACATCAATCTCTGCTATTCCAAAGCCATTAATCTGTTTTATGGTTTTTGTACGATATGTATTTATATATCGTAAAACCATATTGTGATAAGTAAGCATGGTATTCCAAGCATAATTATGCAATTGCATAAATTGCAAGTATTCCTTAGGACAAGGTTTATAGTACATATCCTTTACATATATTTGCTCTAATAGCTGTTGCCTTAACCAGATATCACTTATTTCTATACTAGCACTTATTTTAATATAATACCTATCGCTTAGTAGGCTAAACAGTTTGGCGATATTTGTGTTTGAGCTCTCAAATACCCATATTCTTAATTCTGAATTCCAATTTATATACCGCTCTAGTTTTAATTCCCAATAAACACTCTTCTCAAAGCGATGCTTTATTCCAATGCAACTTTTATCTTTAATTTGTAAAGGCAATAGTGTAATTGAAACTAAACCTTCCCGCTTTTGAATATTTACTGGCTCATAACCAGTTCCAATAATTTGCTTATTAACAGTAAAAGATTTATGTTCTTTATAATCCAAAAAAGGTGTCACCTCAGCAATATCGTCAAATAACTCAGTAAGCAAACCAACAGTATTACTCTGCTCTATAGAATAATAAACTCCTATTTTTGTATCAAATTCTATCCAGTCATTATTACTTATTCTACTTATAATAGATTGATTAGGAGGCTTAAAGAAATATAGTTTAATACATTTATTACCATCTATTTCAATTCTATTCAAATAGATTTTCTGTTTGCTAGTCCAATTATTGGATTTTATATTCTGTGTCATAAACAATATAATTAGTTATTTCGACAAATATAAACTAGAGAAGGAATAAAAACGAATTAATAAACGAATATATCCGAACATATCCGTTTATTAATTCGTTTAATAATTTTTATATCTTTGCATTTCAGTATTATAACAATAATATATTAATATGACAAATAACTGTAAAACATGTGGTGCAAAACTAATAGGACGATCAGATAAAAAATTCTGTGATGCCCAATGTCGAAGTTCGTTTAATAGTAAGGTAAAACGCAAGCACGAAGCCTTAATTATTGAAATAAATAAAACCCTTCGCAGGAATCGAAAAATATTAAAACAGTTCAATCCAGAAGGCAAGACAACTATTCGCAGAGAATATCTTCTTAAATTGGGTTACGATTTTAGGTATCATACTCATACATATACCACCAACGCAAATAACACTTACCATTTCTGTTACGACTATGGTTATTTTAAGATAGATGCTGACAAGGTGCTTATTGTAAATTGGCAACCTTATATGTAGTTTTATTTTATTGTTTACAATTTACTTTAAGAATTTTGATGAGTCCTTTTCCCCTTCATTATTCCCTATGAAATCAAGTATTTTATCAAACAAATTATTCAGAAATAAGTCGTAAATTCGCGCAGATTAAAAATACGTTCATTTTCATTAATAATCAATATACTAACAAGATAAAATTTAATAAAAATGATAAACGAGCAATTAATAAATCCTAAAAGTATTGTTGTTATTGGAGGTTCTAATAACATTAATAAGCCGGGAGGCAAAATCCTTAAAAATCTTATTGACGGTAATTTTGCTGGCGATTTATTTGTGATGAATCTCAAGGAAAGTTCGGTGCAGGGAATAAAGAGTTATAATAAGCCTGAGGATTTACCACAAGTGGATTTGGCAATTATTGCCATTGCGGCAAAATACACTCCTGAGGTGGTGGAGGTGCTTACTACTAAAAAAAATACCAAAGCATTTATTATTATTTCTGCTGGCTATAGCGAAGAGAGTGAGGCTGGTAAGGAGCTTGAAGATCTTATTGTAAGCAAAATAAATAAGGTTGATGGCGCATTAATTGGCCCTAATTGTACTGGGGTTTTAAACTCCAATCACCATAGTATTTTTACTGAACCTATTCCAAAATTAAACCCTAAGGGCATTGATTTTATCAGTGGCTCTGGTGCTACGGCTTGTTTTATTCTTGAGTCGGGAATACCTAAGGGCTTAAGTTTTTCGTCGGTATATACTGTTGGAAATTCTGCTCAAATAGGAGTGGAGGAAATTCTTGAATACCTAGATGAAACTTTCGATGCTGAAACTAGCTCAAAGGTTAAATTATTATATGTAGAGACTATCTCTAATCCTACAAAATTGCTTAAACATGCTTCATCCTTAATTCGTAAGGGATGTAAAATTGCTGCTATAAAGGCAGGGTCTTCTGATGCTGGTAGTCGTGCGGCAAGTTCGCATACTGGAGCATTAGCAAATTCTGATTTGGCGGTGGATTCATTATTTCAGAAAGCTGGAATTGTTCGTTGCTATGGACGTGAGGAGCTTATGAATGTGGCTTCGGTATTTATGCACCCTACTCTTACAGGAAAAAATATTGCTATAATTACTCATGCTGGTGGTCCAGCGGTAATGCTAACTGATGCACTAAGCGATGGTGGCTTGGAAGTTCCTCATATTGAGGGTCTAATTGCTGATGAATTGCTTACAAAACTTTATGATGGCTCTTCGGTAAGCAATCCCATAGATTTTCTTGCTACAGGTACCGCTGCGCAATTGGGAGATATTATTGATTATTGTGATCAAAAAATGCCAGAGATTGATGGTATGGTAGTTATTTTTGGCACTCCAGGTTTATCACGTATTTTTGATGTTTACGACCTTTTGGACGATAAAATGAAGACTGCTAAAAAACCAATTTACCCAGTGCTTCCTTCCACGCTAACAGCAAATGAAGAGGTTAATGATTTCTTATCTAAAGGAAGAATAAATTTTCCTGATGAGGTGAATTTGGGTAGAGCACTTACAAAAATATATAGTACTCCTGCTCCTGCTCCAGAAAATACGCAATTGCCAGCGGTGGATACGAAAGGAATTAGAAATATAATTGAATCTGCTGAAGATGGTTACCTGAGCCCTGAAAATGTTCAATCGTTGCTTGATGCAGCAGGAATTGCTCGTGCTGGTGAGGCTGTAGAAGATAATATTGACAATGCTGTGGCGGAGGCTTTAAAACTTGGTTTCCCAATAGTAATGAAAGTGGTAGGCCCAGTGCATAAATCTGATGTGGGAGGCGTGGTGCTTAATGTAAAAGATGAAGCCACTGTGCGAGCAGAGTTTGAAAGAATGATGCAAATTCCTGAAACTACAGCAATTCTTATGCAGCCAATGTTAAGTGGTACTGAGCTTTTTGCTGGTGCTAAGTATGAAGATACTTTTGGACATATGGTGCTTTGTGGTATGGGTGGAATTTTTATTGAAGTATTGAAGGATGTTTCTTCGGCTTTAGCACCAATAGAAAAAAATAAGGCCTTGGAAATGATTCGTGGTCTTAAGAGTTATAAAATAATTGAAGGAGTGCGTGGCCAAGAAGGAATTAATGAAGAAGCTTTTGCTGATGCAATTTATAGATTGTCGGCTCTACTTTATTATGCTCCAGAAATTATGGAAATGGATTTGAATCCACTTTTAGGAACTGCTGAAAAGGTTGTGGCAGTGGATGCTAGAATTAGAATAGAGAAATAGAAACATTTGTTGTTTCGTGTTTGTTGTTTCGTATTGGAACAACAAACACTGAACAATAATAAACAAACAAATACAATGATAAAAGAGGAAATAATACAAAGGGCTGACGAGTATCTACAGAAACTTAGCGATTCGGATTTAGAAAAATATCAGAAAACCATTAGTAAGGAGCAAAAGCATATTGTGGACTATGTGCTGTCCATGGGTGATGTTTTTGAAGATGAGGATGAGTTTTTTAATAAGTACCTATTCTTTTTTATGCTTGTTCACCGCTCTTATGCCAATAGATTTAGGTTTTTTCCAGAAATATCTAAGAACACAATTCTATCAATAGAGGAGAAAGACCAAAAAATGTTTGAAGAATTTCAGGAAATGAATCCTGATGATTTTGAGAAAGAATTTGATGAAGTAATAAAATCGCATCCTCAACGGATGTTAATAGATTTTATCACTCTAGACTTATATGAAAGTGAGGACGAACAATATGATGATATTCGCCAGGATCTAGATAATAGTATTTTCTTTATTATTTATACTATCATCAATATTTATGAGGATAGCTTGGTTAATAGTCAGAAAACTAAAGGGTAATTATTCTTTTTTTTTGAAAAGTAAACAATATTTTAGAAATACTAAATAATACCGTTGTGCATCCAAAAAATATTCAAATATCTGATTATAACTATCCTCTTGACGATAGTAAGATTGCACAACATCCAGTTTCTCAACGTGATAAAAGTAAGCTATTAATTTCTAATTCAGGAGTTATTACAGAGTCTATTTTTGAGAATATTTCGCAGTTTCTTCCCCATAACAGCCTTATTGTATATAACGATACCAAGGTAATTCGTGCCAGAATGCAATTTAGGAAACCTACTGGTGCCAAAATTGAGATTTTCATTCTAGAGCCGTTGCAGCCCACTACCGAAATTCAGAATTCTTTTGCCGTAAAAGGACAATGTGAGTGGAAATGCCTTGTTGGAAATGCCAAAAAGTGGAAGGAAGGCGATTTAAGCCTTAAGATGCAATATTTGGGTGAGGAATTTACTGTTTATGCTACAAAAGGTGAGGTGATAGGTAATTCGTATCGTATAAACTTTAAGTGGGCACCGGAGCACTTAACTTTCTCTGATGTACTTATTGCCACAGGGAGTATTCCTTTGCCACCGTATATGAAACGTGATACCGAAAAAGAGGATGTGGAGCGCTATCAAACAATATATGCTAAGCATCAAGGGTCGGTAGCGGCACCAACGGCGGGGCTTCATTTTACCAATGAGGTAGAGGATTCTTTATCAAAAAATGGTATCAAGAAAAACTATGTGAGCCTACATGTGGGTGCAGGAACTTTTAAGCCTGTTTCCTCAGAAAAAATTGAAGGCCACGAAATGCATACTGAGCAAGTGGTAATTAATAGGCAACTTATTCAAGATATACTTAATTATAAGGGTAAAAAAATTATTGCTGTAGGCACTACTACCACTAGGAGCCTTGAAAGTATATATTGGTATGGAGTACTTTTGCTGCAAGATAGTGCGGCTAAATTTCATGTAAAACAGTGGGATCCTTACGATAATAAATTTGCAGAAACGGTGAGTGTGGATCAGAGCCTACTGGCTGTTTTGAAATATATGGATAATAATGGCATTGGTGAACTCCATGGCGATACACAAATAATTATTGCTCCTAGTTATAATTATAAAATTGTGGATATATTAATTACTAATTTTCATCAGCCTAAAAGCACATTGCTACTGTTAGTATCAGCTTTTTATGGTGAAGAATGGCGTAAGTCTTATGATTATGCCTTGAAAAATAATTTTAGATTCTTAAGTTATGGAGATTCATGCTTATTCTTTAAATCTTGATTTTCTTTACCTTCGATATCTCTCTCTTCTTTTCCATGTAGCAAATCTTTCAAATTATGGAAGTACTCTTTAAATGGGTGTAGCTTTTCATTTAAAAGAGCTCTCCTTTCGGCTTCGTGCCTATCAAGAATATCTTGCTTAGCTTGAACTATAGATGTATTTATTTCGAAACCAATAAGCAAAATAAAGGCACTAATATATAGCCATACCATTACTATAAGAAGTGTAGCAATAGATCCATAAAGCACATTATACTTACTGAAATTTGATATATATAGATTGAAAAGGAATGCAACAATAATAAATACAACAGTTGTAAATGTAGCTCCCAAAGAGAATATTCTGAAGCGCTTTTCGTAGGCTGGGGCATACCAATAAATAAATGCAATTTGGAAGAAAAGCATACTTATTCTTATTATCCAATCGACGGTAATTAGAACATAATACGACGAATCTTGCACTAAGTATCCTAATTCTACCAATGAATTAATAATAAATTTATCGAATACAAAGCCTGAAATAGTAAATATATTTGCGAAAAAGAAAACGATAAAAAGCACAAAAGCTGTTTTTTGAACATTTAAATAAGACCGACTTTCCGTAATATGCACCGAGGAGTTAAAAGCTACTATAATACTGTTAAAGCCATTGGTAGCAAACCAAACCGATAGTATTAAACTAGCAGAAAGAACTCCGTTTTGTGGTTTAGTTATTATTTCATTAAGAATACCAATTACACTAGCATCAGTATCTGCGGGCATAAAATCAACAATAAATTCCAATAACTCTACTTGAAAGCCATCAATAGGAATAATGGGAATAAGTGCAAAAATTATTAGTAGAGTAGGAAAAAGAGCCATTAAAAAATTATAACTGATAGCAGCAGCTCTTTGAGGAAGTACACCTTCGATAATAGCATCGATAAATAACTTACCTACATCGTAAATAGCAATACCGGCAAAACCAGGAAAAGAAACTCTTTTAAGCTTTTCAACAAGACTAACTATCCTTTTGGAATTACGAATTTTACTTTTTAGGTTCAAATTTGATATATTTTTGATTTATTAATATTCTATAGCAGTTGTACTAAAATGCTACTAGGCTCATATCCTGACTTTTAATATGGTGAGTTAGCGCACCAACACTAATAAAATCGACACCAGTTTCGGCATAAGATCTAATAGTATCAATAGTAATGCCGCCAGAGGCCTCAGTTTCAAAACGCTTATTTATAAGTTTCAAAGCAACGGATATTTCCTTGGGGCTAAAATTGTCAAGCATTATTCTATGGATATCCCCTTTTGCAAGAACTTGCTTAAGCTCATCCATATCACGTACCTCAATTTCTATTCTTAAGTTCAAATTATTATTGCTAAGGTAGCTATTACAAGCATCAATGGCTTTTGCAATTCCACCAGCAAAATCGATATGATTATCCTTTATCATTATCATATCATAAAGAGCAAAGCGGTGATTTTCGCCACCTCCAATTTTTACAGAATATTTTTCTAGCTCGCGAAGCATAGGAGTGGTTTTTCTAGTGTCAAGAATCTTAGTCCCTGTTCCTTTTATCTCCTGTACATATTTGTTTGTAGCAGTAGCTATTCCGCTCATGCGCTGCATAAAGTTAAGTGCTAACCTTTCTCCAGTAAGAATAGAAATGGCTGATCCTGAAATAGTAAAGGCAATATCTCCATATTTTACTTTTGATCCATCATTAAGCTTTTTATCAAATTTTAATGATGAATCCACCTGTCGAAATACTTCTTCGGCTATATCTATTCCTGCCAGAATACCATCTTCCTTTATTAGAAGTTTAGCGCTATTTGTTTCATCTTTAGGGATGGTAGATAGTGATGAATAATCACCTGGTCCCACATCCTCAGCAATAGCAGCTTTTATTATATCTTTTATATTCATTAAAATAGTCTTTTTCTTTATTATTTAATAAGTTCAAATTCCACAAGATGCAATTTTGCGATATTATCGGAATTGGTAATTAGTAAATAAATTTGATATTTTTTATTATGCTTAGTTTCCAAAATAGCAATGACAAATTCACTTCCACCAGTAGATTTTCCGCTTTGCTCAACTTTAAAACTTTTTGTAGGGTTTTTCTTAAGGAATGATTTCATCACCTGCTTTGCTTGAATCTTGGAATATGAGTTTTCGCTTTCAGGTAAAGAGATGTCTACAGGGTTGCTAAATGTAGAAATAAAATTATCAATTTTATTTTCTTTCAATGAGTTTATACATTGAGTTTTAACCTCAGCAATGCTTTGCCCTTGAATATTTATATTTAGCAGAAATGTAGAAATAAATATTAGTATTACTATTTTTATAAACCCCTTATTTGTATGCATCTGCTTATTTTATTTAAAAGTATAACTTATTGAGAACCTTGCTGAAACTCTAATTTATTTGATACGCAAAGTTAATCAATTCTATTTAGTATCGGATTATTTTTATATTCTCCCTAATAATTTGAGAATAATCCTCGTTGCTTTGTTTAGTCGATAATATCTTAATGCAGGATAATGGTATTCGCTGGCCCCAAAACTTTTGAAAAACCTAGCAATAGAAGCTGTATTTGAGCCTTCAAAATCGAATATCATATCTCTGTTACTGTGACTTTTAATATATTCGTTTATTAAAAATGGCATGGCAGCTTTTTCTTTTCCTTCTTCTGATAATCCTGAAAAAATAAAAATATATCGTTTGCTATCTTTAATAATAAAAAGTCCACCAAGCAGGTTATTTTCTTTTGAGAATGCTGCCGAAATATCAATAAGATGATTATTTATTAGTACATATATTAATCTTAATATTCTTTTATAATCATCTTTTGAAAAGCTTTTCACCTCCGATCCTTTATTTTTTTTGAATAGGTCTAATATAAGCTCAGGTTTCACATTATTATGTATGCTTAATGAGTTCTTTTTGGCTTTGGCAATATTTCTTTTTAGATTCTTAGAATAAGATTTTTTAATGACATCATATTCTGGTGATAAATCTAGCTCAATATTTATATTTTCTACAATTTTATATTGCTCGTTATTTTCTATGGGATTGTATTTATTTAGGTTTATTTCTGCTAGGCTAAATTCCTCAGGAATAGCCATTATAAAATTGTGAATAAGTGAGGCAGAAATAGCCTCTTTTGAAAATAAGCCAATTTGCTGAGTAAGTGCAGGTTGGTAAATATAGTTTATACCATATTTTTTTCTAAAAGGTAGTGGGAATACACTTTTATAATCATCTTCAATTAGGGCATCCCATTCTCCTGCTACTATATTTAGATACCACGAATAAGCATAAATATATGAATTTACCGAGTTTGCGATACATTCGTCCCATTTATTAATATCAATTTGCTTATGCTTTAGGTAAATAATCATATTGCAAATATACTATAATACTATTTTGAAATATGAAGGGTAAAAATAAGTTTTAATTATTTTTTTTGCTGAGTACATGACAGTTTTCCAAGCACCAATTAAATAGTGATATTAATAAATTGATATTTTGTTTATTATAGATTACTGAAATAGAAATTATTCTAGGATATTATCTATCAGCATATTTAATATACGCTTGAAGTTAACCTATTTGATATTAGATATAATTATTTTTCAGGCGCTGATTATTATGGTTTTATATGATTTATTTCAGCAAAGCTGAAATCTTTTTAATCATAATTAATCTGTGCAATCTGCGTTTACAAAGTTATTATTGTCATGTGCTGTGATTTTTTTTGTCATAATTCTTGCAATTATTCGATATGATTTTTACTTTTTTTTAAAAGCAAAAACCTAGCTCGTATTATGCAAAAAATACCGCAAAAAGTCTGGAGTTCAATTATTGAGATGGATAACAAATAATTATCTATCACCCACAAGCTTTTTGTACTTTTGCATTCCAATAAATATATTGTACTATGAAGGATTCGAAATTTAAAAGATATACTATAACTACTGCACTTCCGTATGCTAATGGCCCAGTACATATTGGCCATTTAGCTGGTGTATATGTGCCTGCCGATATTTATGTGCGTTATTTACGAGCTCAGGGTCGCGATGTTGC
>JAGLDA010000167.1 GCA_023145955.1 Bacteroidales bacterium | reverse complement strand
TTTTTTACATAAAAATCACTATACGGAAGATTATAAACTGACCCCAGAGCACTTAGCTTACTACCTTGAACATAGGAGGTTAAATTGTAGATTATTATTCTATTATTCTCTACTCTACCTTTTGTATTTATAGATGAATATTCAATATCAGAATTTTTAAGAACAAGATTGGCTTTCTGAATATCAAAATTATTATCAAAATTAAGGTTAGCAATGTTCCACTTCTCCTTTTCGTTAGAATAAATAAAATCAAGATTTAACCAAGTAGAGGCGCTAGCACTTCCAGTAATACTCTCAATGGTATCAATCATAAATACCTTGCTTAGTTCCTCTAGATTATAGTTTCCCTTAAAAACAGCTTTTAATTTTGGCCTCCAGAGGTTCTTGATCTTAATATTACCTTCAAAATTTCCAACATTACTATTTCCTTTCAACTCTTTAATAATAATACTTGAGTTTTTTAGAGTATTTCCTTTGCCATTATTGTATTTTAATTTCAAACTAACATCCTCAAAAGACAGGTTGAATTCTTCAATATCAGCCTTAACATTTTCCATAGAAATATCAGCTGATATATGTGGCTTTATTTTACCACCAAAACGGCCACTAATACCTACATCCAGACTGAATAGCCCAGCCAAATTATATTTCTTTATTTGCGATAATACTTCCTTATCTAAATTTTTAGCAATATCACTATAGCTAAGTTTTTTGGCATTCAATTTTGCATTAATTCCAATACTATTATTGTATAGCTGAATATCTCCACTCAGTTTCATGGGTATACCATCGTATGTTAGTATTCCTCTTTCCAAAGAATAATAATCTTTTTCAATATTAAAGCTTGTTGCTACGTCCAAACCAATACTCCTATTTGAAACTATTAATCTCGACTGATTATAAAAACTTTTGAGAATAGTTTCTCCTTTTAAATCAAGGGCAATTTTTTTGTCACTAAAAACACCTTTAACCTTTGAATCTCTTATTAAAACCTCAAAACTTTGTTTTGTAGCCTCATTACTATAATTAAACTGTGTATTAATAAAGCTAACAGCATTTAAACTCAGCAAAAACTCACTGCTATCATCATTATTAGAGGAATTTAAGAAGCTAAAATTATTACTTCCATTTTTATAAATATCAAGATTAACTTGAGCATTTTTAATAGTAATTTCTTGAAGATTATAATTATTATTCAATAGGTCTAATATATTAAAACTTAAGAATATTTTCTCAGATTTGATAATTGGAAGCTTTGATTTTGCCTTTGGGCTATTGTCATAAAAACTAATATTATGAAAATCTAGAGAAGCTTTGGGGAGTTGACTAAAAAAACTTAAACTTATTTTTTCAACATCTATTCTAGCATTTATGGACTTATTAATCTGTTCTATGGAGTAACTCTTTATTTTATCTTCATAGATATAAACTAAGCTAAACGCTACAATAATAACACTAATAAATAGCCCTACAATTATAATAAAAACACGCTTTGCAAAATTACGATTTCCCATAACAACCTAATAAATATATCGGTATAGATTATTTATCTTCTTCAATCTCTAGTTCATCAATATTTTCATCATTTTCTTCATCCATTATCTGAATAAATGGCTCCTTAAATGATTTTGTGATAATCCGTTTGTTTAACGATAGAATTAGCGATGGTAATAAAACTAAGTTCGATAACATTGCCGCCAAAAGAGTAAAAGAAATTAGTTTTCCAAGGGATTGAGTTCCACCAAAAGAGGATAACATAAATACTGAAAACCCAAGGAAAAGCACTATTGAAGAGTATATCATCGAGTTTGCCGTTTCATGAAAGGCATTAATCACAGCTTGCTTAATATTATCAGATTGGAGTTTTAGCTCCATGCGGTATCTAGAAAGAAAGTGTATGGTATTATCTACTGAAATTCCTAGAGCAATACTAAAAATAAGTATTGTAGATGGTTTTAATGGTATTCCATAATAACCCATTAGTGCAGCAGTAAGAACTTGTGGAATAAGATTGGGAATAAGTGCAATAAGTGCCATCCTAAAAGAATTAAACAATGCCCACATAATAGCACCAATAACTAATATCGCAAGAAATAAACTTAGTAAAAGATTATTAACTAAAAACTTAGTTCCCTCTAAAAACACAACGCTTGTACCTGTAAGGTGTACATTATACTTTTCTGGATTAAAAATAGCATTAATCTTCGGTTCTAAATCAGCTTTTAAGGCATCTATCTCTGGACTACTAATATTTGCCATCTGCACGCTTATGCGAGTAATTTGCATATTACTATCCACAAACGAATTTAATAACGTACGCTTATTTTGCCCCATATCCTTTGGCAAATAGCTCATTACAAAAGCTTTCTCTCTAGAGTTTAATAAGGAGTACTTCTCTGGGTCGCCATCATAATATGCCTGCTTAGCAATCTTCACCACATCAGCTACAGAAATAGATTTTGAAAACTCCTTATATGTCGCCAGAGTATCCTGTAACTTATCCAATCGCTTAAGTGTTGACGATTTAAGAACTCCTCTAGGCTTTTTAGTATCAATCATTATTTCAAAAGGAAGGATACCATTAAATTCCTTCTCAAGAAAAACTAAATCTTCATAAATCTGTCCATCTTGCGGAATATCATCAACAACATTTCCTGTGGTTTCAAGCATATTCATACCAATAATACCAATAATAATAATAATTGATGTAGTAATATATATAGCTGGTCTTTTGTTTTGTATCAATCCCTCAGTAAAGTTAATTATCTTACTTAGCCCCTCTCTTTCCAAATGTTTAAGATGGCGATCCTTAGGGTCAGAACCAAAACTAAAGAATATTGGAATAAGAGTAATTGATAATACAAAAACCATCATTATGGAAAGTGATGCAATAACACCAAACTCCACTAATAATGTATTTCTAGTTATAATAAATGCAGCAAAGCCTATTGCTGTGGTTAAATTTGTAAGAAACATAGCTCCTCCAACACGCTGTATCATACGGGCCAATGCCTTTACTCTACGTTTATGCGAACGGTACTCTATATGATACTTATTAAGAAGAAATATACTGTTTTCTACCGTAAGAACAATAATTAGTGGTGGCAAAATACCCGTTAAAATAGTAATTTCAAATCCTAAGGTTTGTAAAAATCCCAATACCCAAATTACAGCTACTAGCATAACAATCAAGGGGAAAAACAGCGCTTTGAATGACTTGAAAAATATAAATAATAATAATGACGCTATTGCTATAGTAACTCCCGTAAACATAAGAAGCTCATCTTTTATTATTTTCGACATTTTGGTACGAATAAAAGGCAGACCAGAATAATGCACATCTACTCCACTTTCTTGCTCGTACTTTGTTACTAAATTCTCAATATCATCAAAGAGCTCAAAACGGTTTTTGCTATTTACTTTATTCTTATCAAGCGTAACCGCTAATATGGTAGCCTTATTTTCAGGGTTATAAAGCAGGTTTTTATAAAAAGGTAATTTGAAAACTCTAGCACATAAACTATCAAGTTCTACTTGAGTTTGTGGTCGGGTTTTAAATATTGGATCAATAAAAAACCTCTTTAGGCTATCGTTTCGTTTAAGTTCAAAAACTTTTGCCAAAGAAAGTGTTTCCGTAACACCATCAACTTTTTTCAATTCGTTTGAAAGATCGTACCACATATTAAAGTGATCAATATCTCCAATTAGACTATCCTTTATTCCCAAATAAAGAACACTTCCGTCTTGACCAAATATTTTCTTAAAATTATTATATCTTATTACCGTAGTATCACTATCGGGTAACATTTGTGCCATCTCATACGACATCTTTATTTGTGTGGCTTGATAAGCCATAAAAATAGTAGAGAGCCCAATAATAATTAACACCGTAACCCTTTGTCGTAGGATTAAACTAATAACATTCTTCCACATTATAATATATGTATTTAGCTTGCAAAGGTAAAATATTTATTAAGGGCAATCTAAATTATCTTTAATTAAGAATAAACTGAAATTAGCTACAATATCCAATGCATACTTTGGCTTATAAGTAATGAGAAACAAATAATGTCGTGAAATTATTTTATGAAAACAGAAAAATCCTCCGAACAAATTGCTTGAAAACCTATTTAAAAAAGGACTTATTACTATGGCAATTTGTTCACCTGCTTTTCCTAAGGAGGACCTAACAAAACAATTATCAAACCATTAAATAATACGACAATAAATCATTACTTATATTATATTTAATTTGTTTTTCTGCCCTTTTTTATCAATAAAAATATAAATCTTACAGCATTTTTTCCACATATTTTACTATCGTATTAACAATAGTCTTATGTTTGCATATAATTTGTTACTTAACAAACATATTTGAAATAAGACATTATATAAATTTATTCCTAATAAGAACACCATTAATAACGGGTTCTAACTGAAATATAAGCAAATTCTTGTTGCATATATTCCATTTAGCATCAATTGTGTATAGGGTAATTAATATTTTTGTAGATAAATATATTCTTTAACTAAACTTAAATAAATCGACATGTCATTACGAATTAAGACCAGCGATTTACGCAAAAGAATGAGCGAAGCCATAAAAGGTGGAGGCGACAAAGCCATTGAGAAACAAGTATCAATGGGAAAGATGACCGCTCGTGAGCGTATCATTGAATTATTAGACAAGAAATCCTTTTTTGAGTATGATCTTTTTGTAGAGCATGCTGCCAAGGATTTTGATATGGATAAGAAAAAACTAGCCGGTGATGGAGTAATTATTGGTACAGGAACTATCAATGGTCATCCTGTATGTATTTATGCTCAAGATTTCACTGTTGCAGGAGGTTCTTTGGGATATATGCACGCCCGTAAGATTACTAAAATAATGGATCATGCAATGAAGCTGAAGGTGCCTATTATTGGCATTAATGATTCTGGTGGAGCACGTATTCAGGAAGGTGTAAATTCTCTTGCAGGTTATGGAGAAATCTTTTATAGAAATACCATATCCTCAGGTGTAATTCCTCAGATTTCAGTTATTCTAGGTCCTTGTGCTGGTGGAGCGGTTTATTCTCCAGCACTTACCGATTACGTTTTTATGGTTGATAAAATCTCCAAAATGTTTATCACTGGTCCTGAAGTAATAAGATCTGTACTTGGTGAAGAGATTTCTATGGAGGCTTTAGGTGGAGCGAAAGTTCATGCTGAAAAAACTGGTAACGCACATTTCTATGCCGAAAGTGAGAAAGAGTGTTTTAATCAGATAAAAGAATTATTTACCTATATACCGTGGAATAATACTAAAAAGGCAGATACTTTCCCATCAAAACCACCAAAAACTAGAGATTATAAAATAAGTAAAATATTTCCTGCTGATCCAACCGAACCATATGATGTAAGAGACATTATACGCTCTATATCGGATGATTCTAACTTTTTTGAAATACAAACATTGTGGGCGGCAAATATCGTAATTGGATTCACTAGACTTGATGGTGATACAATTGGTGTGGTTGCAAACCAGCCTCTTGTTTTAGCAGGAGTTCTTGATGTGGATTCGTCAGATAAAGCAGCAAGGTTTATAAGATACTGTGATGCTTTTAATATTCCTTTATTAACACTTGTGGATCTTCCTGGTTATCTTCCTGGAATTGACCAAGAGCATGCGGGAGTAATTCGTCACGGTGCTAAATTGCTTTATGCATATTCTGAAGCTACTGTGCCAAAAATTACTCTTATTATGCGTAAGGCTTACGGTGGTGGATATATTGCAATGTGCTCAAACCACTTAAAAGCAGACTTTGTTTTTGCTTGGCCTACTGCTGAGATTGCTGTTATGGGTCCTACGGGAGCTGCAAATATCATCTTTAGAAAAGAAATTGCTCAGGCTGATGATCCTGATAGTTTCCGTGAGAAAAAAATTGAAGAGTATAAGCAAAAGTATGCTAATCCTTATGTGGCAGCAGCATACGGTTATATTGACTCAGTAATTGAGCTCAATGAAACTCGTAAGTTTATACTTCACGCTTTGGAAATATCACAGAGTAAAACTGTAGTTCTTCCTGCTAAAAAGCATGGTATACCTCCATTCTAAAAAAATGGATTTACTCCATCTTTAATTAACTTAAAATTATTAGAATAATGGCTAAGAAGAAAGAAAATATAAAAATAAAGGACGATGAATTTGAAGACTTTAGGGTAGGTGATACAATATACCGAACTAAAACTACAAAATCATATAGAGAACGTAAGCCTTACCAAGTTCCCAACCCTAGACGTTTGTCTGCATTTATTCCTGGAACAATTGCAGAAATTAATGTTAAAATTGGCGATAAAGTTAAGAGTGGTGAAATAATGATGCTGCTAGAGGCAATGAAAATGAAAAACCAAGTAAAAGCCCCTTTCGATGGTATTGTGAAAAATATCTTTGTAAAAGTCGGTCAGGTGGTAGCAAAAGATTTTATTATGGTAGAGCTGAAATAAGTGAACCCACATTCATAATAAGAAAGCACCTAATGAATTAATCTTCATAGGTGCTTTTTTTTAGTATAAACCATTATATATAGTGAACCATATAACTTGTAATTCATATTTATTCAATTATATACTTCTGATTATATGGCAATTATAATATTATTACTTCACTTAATAAATATTTAGTAAAAACAATACAACAAAAGTTGTATTTTCGCATTAAGGCATAAAGTATAAAATAGATATGTATTTAATATAAATAAATGCTAAACAAGAATATAGCTGTAATAGGATCAGGAAGCTGGGGCACTGCTCTAGTAAAACTTTTAGGACATAATTTGGATAAAATTGGCTGGTGGGTGCGTCATGAAGATACCAAGCATCACGTTATGGTTCATGGTAGAAACCCTGATTACCTACAATATGCTGAATTATTACCTGAAAAAATAGATATATCAACAGATATGAAGGAAATTGTAGAAAACTATGATATCCTTATTTTTGCTATCCCTTCTGCCTTTCTTAAAAAAAGTATTATTGCAAATAATGTTACTGACTTAAGTAATAAAATAATAATTTCTGCAATAAAAGGTATTGTTCCTGAATCAAATCAAATAGTTGCAAATTATTTTCATACAGATTTTAATATAAAATATGAAGATATAGGCATCATTGCTGGTCCGTGCCATGCTGAGGAGGTTGCTATGCAGAAATTATCATTCCTTACTATTGCATTCCTACAAGAAGAAAGAGCGCAGCATATTGCTGATCTGTTTTCTACCTGGTTTATGAAAATGAAAACCTCCACCGATATTGCTGGAACGGAGTATTCTGCGATGATAAAAAATATTATTGCAATTGCTAATGGTATTTGTGTGGGTCTTGGATATGGCGATAACTTTCAAGCGGTGCTTATTGTAAATGCCATGCGCGAGATTCGACGCTTTCTTGAAGATGTATTTCCTCAGTATCGTAAAGTTATGGATACAGAATATGTTGGAGACTTATTGGTTACATCATACTCTAAGTTTAGTCGCAATCGTACTTTTGGTACTTATATAGGGCGTGGGTATTCTATAAAAGCTACTATGGCAGAAATGAAAATGGTTTCTGAAGGCTATTATGCAGTAAAATGCCTAATGGAAATAAATAAAGAGCATCAAGTATATCTTCCTATTACCGAGGCTGTTTATAATATTCTTTATGAAGGTGTTTCTCCTATTGTAGAGATGAAGTTACTTTCTGATAAGTTAAACTAGATTTCAGTATTTTTGCGAACCAACTTAATTTTAAGTCAATAAATACTCATCTATAACTTCATAGCTAACACCTTTATTACCAATTAAACTTTCTAAAAGTACAATACTTTTCACTTGCATGGCGCTGCTACCTATGGTTTTATACTTTTTCAACTGTTTCTGAAAAAACTTATTACTATTGGTCTTTATAATTCTCCCTAAAGAAATATGTGGCACAAAATTTTGCCTGTCGGCATATAGGCCTAACTTATCAAGGGCTTGTTGAATTTCTTTTACCAACTCCTTTATTTTTTCTTCTTCTTTTATACCCAACCACAAAACCTTAGGAGCTCCCTTACTGCCAAACATTGCTAATCTATTTATCTCAATTTCAAATTTTTGCTTACCCGAGAATAATTTTTCGAGTTCTTTAGTAATATCACTAATCTTTCTTTCGTTTGTAGGGCCAAAAAACTTTAATGTCATATGCAAATACGGTGGCTCTATCCATCTTACATTCATAAAATTGAAGTTATGTTGAATCTCATCTACCATAACATCCAATATTATATCTTGAGGAATTTTTATTGCCAAAAATATCTTTTTCATTTCTTTTTTTCTTAATTCAATATTATGCTTTATACCAAGCCCCTATTAAAGTCCTTCTGTACAATTTCTACAAATATCTATCTTACTTCTATCCTTTAAAATCTGATTTCTAAAATTATTATACTCTTTGGATTTATTTATTTTCGAATAGTCATCACTAATTATATTTCCAAATATATAATCAGCATCCTTATCAAAACAGCAAGGAACTACGTTTCCATCCCAGGTAATTACATTTCCTGACCATGATCGGTAGCATTTGTTTGGCAATTTACTCTTTATCCTATACTTGCCATCAGCTTGCTTTTTATATCTAGAATATTTTATTAAACCAGGCATAAGCTCATTGCCCTCTTCAAATTCATATAATTGAGCGGTTTTTATACTTACACTATCTACACCTAGTTTCTTTCCATAACGCTTAATTTCATCAATTTGATGCTCGTTATGCTTAAAAACAATAAACTGCAATTCCACAAAAGGAGATTTTGATTTCAACCTTTTCCTACACTCAATAAAATTCTCTATATTTGATATCACCAAGTTAAAATCACCTCCTTTTCTATACTTCAAATAGGTTTCCGAATCGGTGCCATCGAGCGAAATTATTAATCTATCTAAGCCACTGCAAATAATGTTTTCATTATTCTCTTTTGTAAGCTTGTGTGCATTTGTAGAAGTACTTACTATAAGATTTTTGGATTTTAACTTTCTTACATACTCAACAAATTTAGGGTGAAGTAAAGGTTCGCCTTGAAAATAAAAGGTTACATACATCAATTGTTTTGCAAATTGTGATATAATATTATCGATAGTTGCATCAGATATAAAGCCTGTTTTGCGAGAAAATTTTTTCAAACCCGAAGGACATTCTGGGCAACTGAGATTACAGGCCGTAGTTGGCTCTATGGATATAGAAATTGGTTTTCCTTTTTGCATTGACCTGCCAAATACAATACTCGCTACATAACTAATATTTACTATTGCAATATTTAACAATCTACAAATAGTAATTGAAGCAAGTATTTTCTTTAACCAAACCAAATTATTACTCATCACCTTATAAGTCTTTCATTAGGCGTTTTATAAAAACCCTATCACCAAAGAATTCCTTAGCAGTAATACGAACTACGGTATAAAAAGGTATTGCCACTATCATTCCTAAAGGTCCACCCAATGTTCCACCCATTATTATCACAATAAATATTTCAATAGGATGTGCATTTACACTATTTGAATAAATGATAGGCTGAAGAAGAAAATTATCAATCATATTTGCGATAGCAAAAACAAGAAGAATACCGCCAACCAAACCCGCAGTAAGATCTATTCCGAGGTAAATATTAGTCATAACAACCAATATAGAAGCGATAGTAGCGCCAATAAGTGGGCCTATATAAGGGATTAGATTCATCAATCCACCAATAAATCCAATTAAAATTGCATTTTCGAGGCCTATCAGCCACCCTCCAAGAGAAATAAGCACCATCATAGTACTAACCTCTATAAGTATGCCTGTGAAATACCTTGTGAGCATTATATTTATTTTATTAAGGATATGTTCCGTTTGTGTGTATTTACTCTCAGGAACAAACAGCATAACTATTCTTGTAAATAAATCTCTGTCCTTAATAAAGAAAAAAGACATGAATATTATTGAAAACAAACCCATAAACAAACTTCCTGTGGTGCTTATTAACCCACTAACTAAGTTATTCAATTGAATTCTCGATACAAACTCTTTTAATCTATCAACTATTCTATGCTCTATTTCTTCAGTCTGTTCAAGACTACCAATTTCTCGTAGTTTATATTCCAAAATATGCAAGTTTTGACCAATATTTTCAGAAACAGAAACATAATCAACTTTCATAAGTGCTGTTGCCTGTGAGTTTATTGCTGGAATTAGTATATACAGAAAACCTATAAACACAGAAATCATTATTATCATAGCGAAGGCTGCTCTTACTGCACTAGGCAACTTCTTTTTTCTAAATTTAATCTTTGCCAAAATACGCATCAGCGGTTGCGCAGCTACACCTATTAATGATGCTATTATAATATATACTAATATAGATGTGAAATACCATACAAATGCAGCAAATAGAATAAAGCCAACGAGCCTAAATGTTTTATCAGAATTCCAAGTCATAAATTTAATTGTTTGTACATAATTACTGTTTTTTTTCTGATATTATTAAATGCAAATAAAGAAGTTTAAACAATAGTTATATTAATAAATAAGTGTGTTTTATCTTATCAAAAGTAAATAATAATTATCAAAGCGTATAACTAAATTTTGTATAAAGCCATAATTAATTAATTATCAATAGTATATCGCTAAAATAAAAAGTAAACTAACTAAAAATTAACATTCTTTAGCCTTTGTTTAGCTCCTTTAACTTTTAGGAGCATCGTATTGCATTACTTTTGCCTTGTTAGTTAATTTTAATGGTAGCTATCCTAAGCTGCCGCGCTAGTCATCCCTATTTTAAGACTAGCATCTGTGATTTTAGTGTTAAAAGAGCAAATTTTCCCAAATTTGCTCTTTTTCTTTTTATCAATATTTATAGGCTATACTCCTCTTTCATTTGCTCTATAGCGAGTATAAATCCCTCTTTTAGCTCTACAAAATTACTTTCAATATTTACATGATTTATATTGTCTCTACCATTATTTTCAATACTTACACATAAATCACTAAGTTTATCCATTTGCCACAAATTGAGAGATGTTTTTAGCTTATGCGCTGCTTCTCCAGCAAAAGACCAGTCTTCATTATCTATAGCTTTTTCAATATCATCAATCATTTGTGGGCCTAACGATTGCAACATTTGGGCTATTTTCTTAACCTCAGAAATGTTACCATCCATCATATCCATCATTAATTCCGAATCAAATAGCTTCATTAAAAATTGTTTTATAAATCTAGTTCCTCAAACTCATCCTCTTCAATAGTACCACTTTTTATTTTTTCTTGCTGTTCCTTAATTGCATCGCAATCATATGTGTCTTTATCAAATCCTTCAGGCATTTCAAATGCTTCTTGCGATATATTAAGAGTTGTATCAGCATAAACTCTTTTCATATATAAAGCCCAAATTGGAAGTGCCATATTTGCACCTTGGCCCAAATGTGTGCTCCTAAAGTGTACCGATCTATCTTCAGCTCCAACCCAAACACCCGTTACCAAATCAGGAGTTAAGCCCATAAACCAACCATCAGAGTTATTATCCGTAGTTCCTGTTTTACCAGCAATATGTTGGCGCATTTTATATTTTGTACGCAGTCGAATACCTGTACCATATTTTACAACACCTTCCATAAGCGAAAGCATTTTATAGGACGTAACCTCATCCAAGGCATCCGTAGCATTACTATTGAATGTCTCTATTACATTACCATTTTTATCCTCAATACGAGTTATAAAAATTGGCTTTTGATAAACCCCTTTATTGGGATAGGTTGCAGTAGCACCTACCATCTCGTATACCGATAAGCTTGGAGTTCCTAAACATATAGCGGGAACAGCCTGCATATCTGAAGTAACACCCATTTTACGCGCTACTTCTATTACCTTAGCTGGTTTTACTCTATTTATTAGAAATGCCGAAACATAATTTACAGAATTTGCCAATGCCCATTGCAAGGTTACCATTTCTCCCTCTCTGTCGTCGCCAGAGTTCTTAGGAGTGTATGCAGGCTGCCCATCAGGCATCTGAAAAGTAACAGGAACATTGGGAACTTCGGTGCAAGGACTATATCCAATCTCTTGCATTGCCGAAGCATATACAAATGGCTTAAAAGTAGAACCAACTTGCCTCTTTCCTTTGGTAACATGATCGTACTGAAAGTGGTAATAATCAATTCCACCAACATAGGCTCGTACATAACCCGTATGTGGCTCCACAGACATTACCCCTGTTTGTAAAAATGTTTTATAATACAGAATACTATCCATCGGCGTCATTACTGTATCAATATCACCATTCCAGCTAAATACACTCATTTTTGCAGGACGATTGAATGCTGCTTCTATTGAATCCATGGATTCATTTCTAACATTCATCCAATAATATCTAGAACTACGCTTCATGCCTGATATCATAATTCTCTTCTTTTCCTTTTTCGTTAAACGATAAAAAGGCGCATTAGGAAATCGTTTTTTATTTTTCCAATGTTTAAAAAATGCAGGCTGTAAATCTTTACCTAAATGCTCGTCTACTGCCTCTTCGGCATACTGCTGCATTCTAGAGTCAATGGTAGTATATATTTTCAATCCATCGCGATATAGATTATATGGTTCTCCATCAGCTTTTTGATTATTTTTACACCACTCCTTCATTCTACCACGCAAAAATTCTCTAAAGTAAGTTGCAAGACCAACTTTATGATCGGCACGCTTATACTTACTCATATCTAAAGGCGTTTGGCGAAGAGAATCGTACTCTTGCTCAGTAATATAATTATAGTTTTTTTGTTGCGATAGCACCACTTCACGACGATTAAGCGCCCTATCATGATTTCGTACTGGATTATAATACGATGGCGCTTTAAGCATTCCAACCAACATGCTTGCCTCTTCTCTATTTAATTCGCTAGGCAGTTTGGCAAAATAAGTTTTACTAGCAGTTTTAATACCAAAAGTATTGCTCCCAAAAGTTACAGTATTGAGGTACATTGCTATTATCTCATTCTTGGTATAATTATACTCAAGCTTAACAGCAATAACCCACTCTTTAAATTTTTGTGATACCAACTCAATTTTTGATAGCTTTTCTCTAGGAAATAAGTTTTTTGCTAGCTGCTGAGTAACGGTAGAACCACCACCAGCTCTGTTTCCAGTAACAACTCCTTTTAAAACTCTTGCTAAAGCTCGCAAATCAATTCCACTATGCTCATAAAACCGTGCATCCTCAGTTGCCACTAAAGCCTCTACAAGGTAGTGAGATAATTCATTGAAATGAATATTGGATCTATTCTCTATATAATACTTACCTAACAATACTTGGTCTGCAGAGTATATCTCTGATGCCAAATTGCTTTTTGGGTTTTCTAGCTCAGCAAAACTAGGCATAAACCCCAGCCAACCTGCTGAAATGGCATTAAAAAGTATAACGACAAACACTAATCCACCAATAAAGCTAATCCACAAGAATTTAATTATGCGATTAACTCCTGAATTTGATTTTTTTATTTTTTTTGCTTCTTTTTCTTTTGCCATAACCCACTAATTTTAAAACCATATTTGTAGTTTACTCGCTCTTTTCAATCCTAATTCCAACAGCATCTATACCCTCTAATTCGGGATCCCGCATTGCTTGCTCAAAAGTAATTTTATAATGTCCTTTCATGGGAAAACGACCATGCTTACGAAATAATATTTGGCTATCCTTAATTTCTCCATAGCCACTGCCAAGCCAGTTTCCCTTAATATCAGCAAGAAAAAGCTCTGCCGTATCTACAGAAAACCTTCCATCAGGAAAATCTGTTCTTATAAATAGAAAAAGATTTGAATAATTATAATCTGTTGTATTTCTAATATTTATATAAAAATTGAATGCCGATAATGTGTCGTTTACTTCAAAATCAAACACTGATTTTTGCTCAACAGTCCAAGGCTCAGTAAGTTCATTATTATGATCATAAATACTATTATCACTGCATGATGTTACTAAAAATAGCAAAATCGGCATTAGAAAAAAATATACGCTTCTATTCATAAAACAAATTGATTAAAATCTTATAAATCATAAAATGAAATAGGCTAATTACCTTCTTCCTTTGTTTCTGGCTTATTTTGATTTTTTCTTTTATTATTTGGTTTTTCAGACTTCTTAAAAACTCGCTTATTGCTATTTGTATTACTCTTTGTATTAGCCTTCTTTTTAGCATTGGCCCCTTCACTAACTTTAGCAGTATTGGCGTTTTTATTATTCTTATTACGGTTGTTATTAGAATTACCTTTATTACCCGTTCGTTTACCTTTACCTTTGTTGCCCTTTGTTTTCACTTTATCAAAACGAGTAACGTCGTCTTGTCCAATAACATTATCGAACTTAACAGCCTCTTCTATTTCAATATTCAAATGGTCATTCAATGCTTCTGGCAGTTTACCTTTTTCGTTCATGCGCTGGATATTTTGAACATCTTGACGACGTATACCAATAAATACCGATGGCTTATCGAAATAAGAATACCACATTATACCACTAAGTATATCCTTCTTTTGGAAAAAAGCATCGCCAGACTTGGTTTTAAGCTTAACGTCAGAAGGAGGGAATTTTGCCGACTCTTCTTTATAATTATCTTGTTCAAAATTAAGGCAACATTTCAGTTTACCACATTGCCCAGCAAGCTTTTGAGGGTTCATGGATAAATTTTGTAAGCGTGCAGTATTGGTAGATACCGAATTGAAATCTGTAAGCCAGCTACTACAGCATAACTCACGACCACAAGACCCTATTCCACCTAATCGGCTAGACTCCTGTCTTACACCAATTTGCTTCATCTCTATTCTTACAGAAAATTTCTCGGCAAGAATTTTAATAAGTTCACGAAAATCTACTCTATTCTCAGCAGTATAATAGAAAATAGCTTTGGTTTTATCTCCCTGATACTCAACATCATTTATCTTCATATCAAGACCAAGGCTCATAACAGCCTTACGCGTTGTAATCATACTAGGAATCTCAAGAGCCGCAGCTTCTATCCATTTCTCAATATCGTTACTACGTGCTTTTCTATAAACTTTTTCTATATAAGTATCTTTATAGGGAACCTTTTTTTTGTGCATCTGCAGACGCACTATTTCACCCGTTAAACTCACAATTCCTATATCGTGACCGGGACTTGTTTCAACAGCAACTATATCGCCTCTGCGTAACATCTCTCCTTCAGGAGAACGAAAAAAACCTTTTCTATTGTTCTTAAAACGAACTTCAACAATGTCGAAATAACGTTTTTCTTCAATAAAATTTACATCGCTTATCCAATCATAAGCATCTAATTTACAGCAACTATGCTGGTTTATATTTTCGTTCTGATCTACAGAAGGCACAAAACAACAGCCTCTTGACTGCATTGCTTCTTTTTCAGAATACATAAAATCTCTTATTTGTATATATATAATTCTCCTTTAAAATCAATAATTCTAAAGGATACGTATCAATTTACAAAGGTAATAAAAATGATATAGGTTTTTTAAGGAATTATTTGTCCTTTTTTGATGGTTATTAATCTACGTTTCTGCTTGCTGTTCTTTTGTTTGATGTTGCTTTTTTAAACCTTGAAATTCTTAAGTCTCAAATTACTACTAATACTCTTTATTTCCTTTTGGGGAATGTCTATTTCTTTAGC
>JAGLDA010000166.1 GCA_023145955.1 Bacteroidales bacterium | reverse complement strand
GGCAAATATATCTCCTAAATCATTTCCACCAAAAGGAGTATGAGTATAAGTTGCTTTTAGCGATTGCCCGAGCCTTGGTTGCAAATCACGATACGATGTTCGGCGCAATGCTGAGGCATAAATACTATATCGCATGGAGAATACATCTACTAAAAAATCTTTTACCTCAGTGGGAGTATCATTATTTTCGCCTTGGCTTAAATAATACATTCCCATACTTGGTTGTATATAATAATTAAATGCATTTTTGTTAAATCTAAATCCACGGTACATATACAATCCTACAGAGGTTTCATTCCAAGTATAAGAGTTGCCATATTTATATTGCAAATCAGTGGGAGTATCACTTCTCCTATCTTCATAACTAGCTCTTAATGAAAATACAATAGGCAATGCTTTATAATCAATATTGCCAAAGTATTTACTTGCCAACTCATCAAGCTTATATTCATATCCCATATTTAATTCCACTGTGCTTAGCAGGTTCTGAGAAAGAATACTAAGACCAGGATTCACATTTGTATTATCAACATCAATAGATATAGGACCCCACGAATGAAGATTAAATAAATTACTAGCCTTAGAATATTTATCGACAATAAATACGCTATCATATGCAGTTTCATTTTGAATATTATCACCTGATATTGTAATATATGACTTAAACAAATCATGCTTTAAACTTATATTATCATATACTTGCAGCGAATCCAAATTCACATACGATGCTTGCCATCCCAGTGAGGTATAATCATCAAAAACCAGCTTATTTCCCCAAATACTAAATGCATCCACACCGAAATTCACATCTGTGATTCTTTCTACATTATTAGTTTCCAAGTTTTTCCTGAATATATTAGAAACACCACTTATATCATCATTGAAATATATAAAACTATCATTTTTAATAATTCTGTTTAGATTATTGAATGAAGGAGAAATGATTGACTTTTGTGTATTACTTAACAGAGTATATTCCATTAATTCAAAACCATTATTACGAAGAATAAAAAAATAAATATTTTCACCTTTTTTATCAAAATATGGATTTCTAATAAAACTTGGCATATCAATTTCATTAATAATACTACCATCTTCTGCCGACAATACAACCAAGCTATAATCACCATTTACATCTTGTTGCACACATACCAAAGTTTTTGCTCCTGGGCTATATGAAGGATAATAATATCGAGTTTTATGAGTTAGCTGTTCTCTATTTTTAGTTCTGAAATCATACTTCATTAATACCGAATAATTAAGATGCTGCCACCTATTGTGATAACGCTTTTCTACCCAAAATAATGAACTATCCAATAAAGAAATATTATAAAAACTACCATAACCTGGTAAAAAGAGTTTTTCTTCTTTTTGCTTACCATTATCATTATAAATAAGCACAAAGCTCCCAATTTCATTAATACCAGTTTTTCTAGCAAAAATTACAGAATCATTTACATATTGCGAATAAGTATATGAAGTAAATCTTTTTGTTGGATTTTCAACAATAGTCTCAGAAATAAAATTTGAGGTTTTTCTTTGCCACATATCGCTAAGCGTATCCATAGATACTTCATAAAAGGCTTTCTTTCTAAGCCCACTATGCTGACGAATAGAATGCGAAAACGGAACAATATAATATGGGTTTCTAGCAATAAAGCTTTCAGTATTTTCCCATATACTATCGCCATAATTCTTCTTTGCCAGAGTAACCAAATGATAACCTAATATATAATGATCGGGCACAAAATTTCTATACGAGCCCATTGTGGCCTTATCGTATGAGTATCTACCTTTTTCGGAAAGCTGAGCTCGCAAGGGCATATTAAAATCCGCTTGTCTTCCTCTACCTGTGCTACTTAGTGCAGTTTCAACAGCCACAGCATCTCCCTCCAAATACCATAAAGGTAGGTATGCACCAAGAACTACTGAAGTTCCCATTTCGCCAAAAACTATAGAAATAACTTTTGTAAAGCCTTCATTTAGCTTATCAATTTGAACCACATGACGATATTCATGAAGGGCAAGTTGTTCAAACCATTCTTGCGCATAACTATTTTGCGAATTTAAAGAATGAACCTCCATACGCTTTGGAGCCCATACAACCATTGCATTAGAGGTAGAAGACTCCATATGCATAATAATGTCTATTTTACTAGTAGTAGAATCTAGACCTTTACCAACATTTTGTGAAGCCCATAATAATTTATTAGCAAAATTTTGAGCTTTTTTCTCAGCAAATTGTGGATATACTAATCTAAATTTTTCTGTATTTATCTGTTTCCATTTTAAGGAACCTCTATCCTGCCCTGTATTATAGAACTGAGCATTAACATTTAATGACAAAATAAGGAGTAAAAAAACGTAAATTGTTTGTTTACAAATACTATGCTCCATAAGATTTTTGGGGATAGCCATCATTTACAAATCTCGTTTTCGCATCTGTTGATAAATAAGAGTAATAACATAAACAAATAATACTGAGAAAACAGCAATTGCGGCATTAAAATATACAGGTGCACTTAATGATAAGCGTAGCAATACTGTAGCAAGAGCAAAACCAGAATTTCTAAATAATACTCTAAAGCGATAACTATAACGTAAGGACACTAAAACCATAAGTATATCGGTATATATCAACACATTATAAAACGCAGTGAAAAATTTAAATGTTTCAGAATGAGTAAAAAACAAATATCCATCCTGAATAGCTAAAAACACAAAGGTGAACATCAGTAGAACCGAAATAACCTTTTTAGTAACGAGGAAGTTTTTTTGGCTGCTATCATTTGTAGTAATATCGTGATGAACTCTTACTCTACGAATAAGATAAATGCCTAGAAAAACTAATACTGCAGAAATGGAGTTGGACATTATATGAAATAGAGTATCATAGCTATTGCTCCAATCTATTGGCTCCGAAAAGTTACTAAACTCCTTAAAAGCATTTCTTAAAAGAATTAGCGAAATTATTTCGAATTGTTTTTGAACAGATCTTGCTAATGATTTTGGCAGAGAAAATACCAAACTGATAACCTCCACTATTAGTAGTACAACAAAAGCTACATTTATTGCTGCATAATGGTTTGTGGCCACATAAGGGGACATAAAACTAGGCAAAAATCCTAAAATATTTAAATGGATAAGCCCTAAAGCAATTATATAACTAAAAACAATAAAAGCGCCTATTACTTTATGATTGCGGTCACTTTCCCAATATTTTTCTATTGGATCATAAAAATTTGCAATACTATTTTGTAAGTTTCTTAGCATCCTATTTCATTAATTAATAAAGATTAAAATCACTATTCCATATTTTCAAATAACTTATAATGATCACCATTCATCCCAAGTTTTGTATATACATTTTGTGCATTGATATTCGTTTTATCAACGTAAAGTCTAATTCCACCAAAATTTTCGGCACTAACAATACCTTTAATATGATTATATAATTCTTTATATACACCTCTGCCACGATAATCTTTATCTACATAAACCGACTGAATCCACAATACCCATACATTTCGCCAATCGCTCCACTCCTTAGTAATCATTAGAGTTCCTATGACAACATCTCTAATTTCAGCAACAAAATAAATAGCTTTATTTTCATCGTTAAGCCCTTGAGAAATACCATTGGTTAATATCTCTACATCCAATTTCATATTTTCAGTTTCTTTAGCCATTTGTAGCTGATATCTTACTAAAATATCTAAATCGTCAATACTAGCCTGTCTAACTTTAACATCCATTTATATCTGCTCTTTTAATTCTCTATAATTTATTTTGCCACTTCCCAATATTGGGATTTCTTTAATCACTCTGACTTCTCTAATTTTCGCAATAGAAGAAACACCTTTCTCTCTAAGATAAGCATTCACCTCGCTCATATTAATTTCATAAGTAGAGAATAATACCACATTAGTTTCATCACCTGTGTCAGTACCTTCTACAGCAATACTATTTTCACCATCGCGGCCATATTTAGTATTAATAATATTCTCTAAAAATGGCATACTAATCATTTCTCCACCAATTTTAATAAATCTTTTCAGCCTTCCGGTAATGAATAAGTACCCATCCTCATCAATATATCCTAAATCTCCAGTTTTATAATAAGCTTCACCATCAATATCTACAAATGGGCTTTCAACTTTATCATCTAAATACCCTGGAAACACAGACTTACCTTTAACCACAAACATTCCTACATTCTTAATTCCGACCTCTTTAAAAGTATCATAATTCACAACTAATAGGTCCATTCCAATCACTACTTTACCCACAGAATGATCTTTCTGATGTTCATCAGGGTTCAGCGAAACTATTGGAGCACATTCTGTAATACCGTAACCTTCAATAATTAATGATTTATGCGATGAGGTCATCTCTTGAAACTTAACCTTAGTATCATGGTGCAAACTTTCTGCTCCACTAATCACTAGTCTCAAGGATTCAAATTCTTCGCTAGTAGCTTTAGCCATCAGCATTTTCAATAATGTAGGAGTAGCCATCATGTTAGTAGCCTTATTATGCTTTAAAACATCAATAACCTCACGCAGATTTGTAGGATTTGGAGTATAGGCAACTTTTACCCCAGTAATAAGTGGTAATATAGAAAGCACAGTAAATCCAAAACTATGGAAAGGAGGCAAAAAGCTTAAAAATATATCTTGAACACGAATTTCGAATAATTGCAATGCGCCCCATAGGTCATTTACAACATTTTGATGAGTTAATGGAACTGCTTTTGGAAGAGTTTCGCTACCAGAAGTAAAAAGCACCACTGCTTTTTCGCTTATTTTAGTATTCATAAAAAGCCGTGGAAACTTTGCCATAACTAGGCCTTTAAGTTTCATTTTAGTGGATATACTACCGACTTCTTTTTCTAAAAACATTAATTTAGCTTCAATATCTTCAGGAATTTGCTCTTTTACTTTATCATAAAAACTACCAGCAGTAATTATTAAGTCTAAGTTTGTAATATCGGCACAATATGATAATACCTTATGCCCAACCGTCCAATTCAGCATCACAGGAACCTTTCCTGCCATATATGTTGCTATTATTAATAATGTTGTAGTTTGAAGGGCTGGCAACATAATACCAACATATTCATTTTCAGTTCTATCCTTAATAAGCTGAGAAACTACTGCAGCCTTAAGCATAAAATCGCCACGAGTACTCGTTCCTGAAACATCATCCCAAGCAAAGTACTCATCCTTATTTTTAGTAAAATTATCAATAAATAATTCCAACACATTTTTATTTGGATTAGGTAGTAAACGATAATCCTCCGACATTTGCTTATACAGTAACGATTCTTTCATATTATTTTATTTTTATAAATTCAATCTCTTCACTTCTATCATTAATAACGCCTTTTATTTCTTTAGGAATTTTTCTAACTAATTTAGGAGCTAAAAAATGATATCGAATATACCTTATTTTTTCTTCACCATTTTTATTATACAGCTTCTCTAAATATTCATTAAACTCTCTTCTTTTTAACACTTTAGCTTTTTCTTTAGCTTCTTTTGTTATATCAAAAAATTCAAAAACAACTTTTCTTTTAGGAACAAAGAAAACAAGATTTACTATCAAAACCATAATACTCTTTAATAGAGTTATTGTAAACGCAGGAGAAACACCTATCCAAGCTCTTGACCACATACTCCCCCAAAATCCTGACATACGCACACCCAAAACCTGTAAATTATCAGGTGCTGATTCCAAAATATTGTACACACTCTGTTTATTACCAACTATCTCAAAACCTTGATTACATAAATGCCCAGCAGGATAAAGAAGTATGCTATCGCCTTTATTAAATGCATTAATAGCAGAATCTCTAATTGTATTCATCACATTGGCATCTCGTACACCCTTATCAAGATCAGAGACAGGCACAGAATCTACCAAATCTAGTATTTGCTTAAAAATTGGTACATTATAATAAGCTGCACTAATCATTGGTGCTGCTTTATGCTTTTTTTGTAATACCGAGAGTAATACAATAGGGTCTACTTCAGCCTGATGGTTTGGTATAAATATCTTTGGGGTTGCGTCACAAATTACGTCTTCGCCTATAATATTTATATCGTACCTACGAGAAACAATCCAATTTACTATTTTTGCTAAATTCTTCATTTGGTAAACAAAGATAGTAAATTATCTAACTTGATTATTCTCAAATTCAGTAATTCCAGAAATATAACGAATAACCTCTGAGGCCATGAAACTGCCAAATATAGGTGGCATATAGGAAATTGTGCCCACTGTGGTTTTTTTATTTAACTCATCTTCAACAAATTTTACCGCCTCTGGATTAGTTCTTTCTGACGAAAACACCACTTTAAAACCAGAATAAATGCCCATTTTATGCATTCGCTTGCGTAGCATACGTGCTAATTTGTCATTATAAGTCTCACTAAAGTCTGCTATGCGTACTTTTTCAGGATTTGTTTTCCCTCCTGAACCCATAGAACTTATAATGGGTATTCCTAATTTTAGTGCTGTTGAGATGAGAAGCATTTTTGGAGCTAAGGAATCAATTGCATCAATAATATAATCATAACCTTGCGATAAAACTTGCTCAGTGAGCTCATCTCTTAGAAACAATTGGTCAGCTGTAATATTCAACTCTGGATTAATATCCAATAGGCGCTCTTTCATAAGTATTGCTTTAGATTTCCCATTAGTACTTTTCAAAGCCAAAAGCTGCCTATTTCTATTGCTAGAATGTATGGTATCTGCGTCAATAATATGCATTGTACCAATTCCCGCTCTGCAAAGCATTTCTGCCGAATATGCACCAACACCGCCAAGCCCAACAATAAGTACGTTTGCATTATGAAGCTTTTCTACACCTTCTTTCTTAAAGAGTAATTCCGTTCTTTCTTGCCAGTCTTCCATTATACAAATACACTTCTATAATTATAATAAACTTCACTTTTAATCCTATCTATATCAAAGCCTTTTACCATTGCCACATATGAGTATAGCTCTTCAATATTTCCTTGCCATTCATCAGTTTCTATAAACAATCTATTAATAGGTATATGAGGCAATATCCGTTGAGCCTTACTATTATTCACAAGAATTTCAGCCCCCATTGAGAAATATACATTATACTTAATCAATTTATCAAGAATATCCTTATTTGAATTATAAGCATGAAAAATAAATGGCACAACGGGCTTCTTATTTTTAAGTATTCCAAGGAAATCGGAATAAGCCCTAACATTATGTATTATCATTGGCTTATCAATAAATTCAGCAATTTCTATTTGCTTTAAAAATGCGTATTTCTGTTCGTCAAAATTTCTAGCAATAGCCCTATCCAAACCACATTCTCCAACAGCCTTCATATTTACATTCGAAGCTATATACTCTAACTGCTTGAGCGACTGTTCTATATTTAATTTATATAAATACCATGGGTGTAACCCAACAGAATACGATTGTGGCCATTCTTGATAAAAACTAACCTTATCAATACTAAAACTTTCTATCCCAATTTCAGACTCCTTAAGTTTATTATGGGTATGAATATTTATAAAAGGAAGTGACATGTTTTAATTAAAAATATCATTAATCATATCTTTTTCCATATTATCAAATGCTCCATCAGTTTTAGCCATATGGTTAAAATAATCTTTAGCAACATTCTTCTTATATGAATCCATTTCCCTCAAAATAATCTTACATTCTTCATACGACATTTTTAATGATTCTGTTGAATCATTTATGGAAAGCTTAATATGATTATTTATTTCAAATAAAGTAATAGCCTCGCTCAAATCAGTAACTCCATCAACCTTCATCAATCTAACTAATAGAGAGTTAATGGCTTTCTTTTCAATAACAGTATAATCCATATCTTTATAATTAATTAGTAAAAATGCATTGCAAAGGCAAGCTCTATGAAGAGCTTTATTTACAGTATATTATGACAATTATTTTTCTTCGTCAAAGAAGAATTTATAAAACTTTTTGCCACTTTCATCTACACCTCTTTCAACAAGGGTTTTATCTCCATGCATATAAATACTAAAATTCTTATCTAACTTAAGAATACTTCTAAAATTCTTTGCTTGTTTTTTAACAGCTTTATTAGAAATCTCAAAGCCTTCATCAAAATTTATACTTTTATCGTGGGTATAACCTTCGTCATATGCATGAAAATTATCTATCAAATTTGAATCCTGCAATACTACCTCCTCAAAGTCTTTCTGAACAAAACTATCATTGGTTTTAAAGTAATCTACAGACCTATTTAGTAGGTCTATCTGATCCGTTCTTTGCACATCAAAATCCTCAGGAACTTTATGCTTAATAAAATTTTCTGTCATTTCAAGAAAATGTGTAGTATTATTCACATAATCATTGCGAAGTTCTACATTAGCAAAATCATTCATCCAATAATCAGTTTCTATGCTTCCATTATCAATCATAAAAACTGTATATGGCTCCTCAGTAAAAAGTACTAATATGGCTTTATCAAGTTTACGACCAACTCCTTTCTTAAAATTTAGTTTTACTCTACCATCTTCAGCAGGCATTGTTTCAATAAAGGTTTCTTTATTCTCTACCTTATATATACCCATTGCTTTATAATGCTCATTTTCTAACTTTACGCTATCAAAATTAATTACAAAAAGATCACCATCTTTAATATTTGGGTGTAATGAAACATCTTTCAAGTATTGGTGAATCTCTTTAGTTTTAAGAACAAAATCCGCTTCTTCATTAATCTCCTTAGAAATTTTGAAAATGGGGTTTAGCTGAACATCTTCATCATGTCTAAATTCATATGTAGCATAACTAGACGTAAAAGGTTTAAGAAAAGTCTTTATTATAGCCTCTTCATCTTCCTCAAAATTCATCATTATCTCTTTATCATTCAAAAAAGAAGAATCCGTTTGAATTCCTATTCTATGTACAGTAATATTTGTAATTACAGCATCTTTAATTTCAATCATTTATATAATTTTAGTAGTTTTCCACATCAAAATAATCATCTTCACCTTCATTCTCTGAATCTGAGCCCAGTTCATCCTCAAAACTTCCAAACTCATTTTCATCAAATTCTTCTTCCACTTCAGCTTTACGAACTTCCAAAATTTCAATATCAAAGATAACATCCTTACCAGCAAGGTGCGAATTTGCATCTAATATAATAGTAGTGTCATTTATTTTATGAATTTTAAAAGTTAGCACCCCATCTTCTGTAGGTGCTTGTACTGTATCTCCCTCTTTCACATCCTTACTGCCCAGAAAATCCTTTTTACCCACCTCCATTAGTAAGTCTTTATCGTAATCGCCATAAGCATCACAAGCTTTAATCTTCACTGTTTTTTTATCCCCTTCTTTCATCGACAAAACAGCCTCTTCGAAACCCGCAATCATCATTTCATCGCCAATGGTAAACAATATTGGGTCATTACCAACGGTAGTATCAAACACTTTCCCATTTTCAAATTGCCCAGTATAATGTACCTTTACGGTATCTCCTATTAATAACATATTCTTTATTTTATCCTTGTTCGTTATTGCAAAAGTAAGAAAAATAGAGAATGGTTTAAGTGAGAAAATACACTATTATGTTTTTTATAATAATAGTACATCTTAATTACAATTTTGACGGTATTAATATAAAAATATAAGTTTTAATAAAAAAGTCTATTTTTGACAATTCATAATCAAAACCAAATATTTTTGAAACTACTACTAGTATATAATCCATTTGCAGGCTTTAAAAAATCAGGAAAATATTTTTCTGAAGTAAAGCAATTGATCCGTTCCAAAGGAATGGATTTTGATTTACGATTTACCAGAGCAGCCGGTGAAGCCGAGACTATGGTTGAGCAAGCCGATTTAACATTATACGATGGTATTATCAGCTCCGGTGGCGACGGCACTTTTCACGAAGTACTTAATGGCTATTATAAAAACAAATCAGAAACCAAACCACCAATAGGGATAATACCAAATGGCACAGGAAATTCTTTTGCCATTGAATTAGGACTTAAAAGTTTTGAATTTGAGAAAGCTATTGATATAATCTCTAAAAACAAAATTAAGAAAGTAGATATTGGCTTTTGTCAAATGAAAGACAAAGATTTTTATTTCCATAATATCCTAGGTTTTGGAATGGTAGCAGACATAAACGATGCTGCAAATAAATATAAAAAATTAGGTAATCTCTCATATACTATAGCTTCTTTAGAGAAGATAATGGCATTACGAACTTTTCCTTTAGAAATAATTCTTGATGGAAAAAGCATAAAACAAGAAAACCTTTTTGTAGAAATATCAAATACTAGATATACAGGATCAAGTTTTTTGATGGCACCAAAGGCCAAGGTTGATGATGGTTTATTAGATATTACTATCAGTCGCAAAACTTCTCGTTGGAAAGTATTGAAAATCTTTTTAAGTATTTTTGAAGGGAAGCATATTGAACATAATGATATTGAATATATTCAAGCTAAAAAAATCATAGTAAAAACTAAGGATAATAAAACATTGACACCTGATGGAGAGCAATATGGCAGCACTCCTATTACTGTAGAATGCAAAAAAGATTTCTTAGATTTCTTTTGGTCTTAATTTTATCAAAACTAAAGGTATTTTAATATCCTTGAGAATTATTTTTAACTATTAAAAGCACTTAAATGCGTACCACAAAAGACATTAAAGAATTTCAACAAATTGATGGTGTAAGAGTTCCTAAAGAACTAAGCGTTGAAAGAGAAAGCCCTGCAAGATCTATTGCTAAGGCTATAAGTTGGAGAATAATTGCTAGTGTTACTACCTTTTTAATTTTCTATTTTACAGCAGGAGGAAAAGTTGCTTTAGAAGTAATTACTGCCGCTGTGGGGGTTGAACTTATTAGCAAAATGGGAATATACTATGTACATGAGCGAGTATGGGCAAATGTATATTGGGGTCGTAGTTGGATGAGATACAAGCTTATTAGGCGTATTAAATTGAATTATATAAAAAGACAACGTAAAAACAGAAATATAAATATCTAAACTAGAAATAAATGATTAATACCACTAAAATAAATAAGAATATTTTCAAAAAAGAAGGTTTATTTACCATCGCATACTTATTAATTTTATTAATAGCTTTTATACCCACTTATAATCACATTTACGATAGTAAGATTGCTTTTCTTGGCGACAATGCCAATTACTATATATTAGGCAAAGCACTTGCTAATGGCGATGGTTTTATAAACGCACAGAATATCAGTCAAAACCCAGCAAACTCATACCCTCCTGGCTACCCGGCTTTTATAGCAGGTGTCATCACTATCGCCAATGATAATATTGAAACAATAAAATACACAAATGGATTGCTATACTTTGCCTCCTTGGTAGTATTATTCTTCTTTTTTAAAGCAATCACCAACAATATTCATTTTAGCTTTGCCATACTTTTTGCAATGCTATTTCATTATTATAATTTACAATATAGCACATGGATGATGAGCGAAATACCTTTTATATTTTTCTCATCACTTGGCCTACTAGCATTAACTAAAATTGATACAGAAAAAGCCCCTTGGAAAAGTCCATGGTTTATTGTAATGCTGATAAGCACCTCCTTTTCATATTATATACGTTCACAGGGAATTGCTTTAATTGGTGGTATTGGACTATATTATTTACTCCATCGAAACTGGAAGTATATGTTTATCTACGGAATCAGTTTTGTAGCCATAGCATTACCATGGTATATAAGAGGCACAGCTTTTAAAGGTTCTCCATATTCTGCTGCGCTAAAATACAAAGATTATTACGATAGGTCCACAGGCGAAATGGATGGTATAGGTGATTGGATTGACCGTATTTTTGCAAATATACCTCGATATATAGAAAGTGAAATTCCTGCAGCTATTTTTGGCAATGAACCAAATTACGAAAACACTTCCTTCTTTTTAGGAATATTAATAATTGGTATTATTATTTTTGGAATAATAAAAATGAAGAAATATCAAGTTGCAATTGCAGGGTATATATTGGCAACTTTTGCTATACTAATGCTATGGCCTGCAGTATGGATAGGAATTAGGTTTATGATGCCAATTGTTCCTCTTATGATTTTTCTATTCTTCTATGGTATTTTTTCTTTAATTATGGTTATTCTTGAAAAGCTTAAAATGGAAACCATTAATGCCAATAAGTATTTACCCTATGCATTTATATTAATAGCATTTATATACACTCCACGCCTTAGTGAACTTCATAGAGCAGCAAACACGCCACTTAATCCTATGTATCGCAACTATTTTGCTATGGCCGAATGGACAAAAGATAACCTAGATAAGAATGCAAATATTATTTGCAGGAAAAATATGCTATTTCATCTTTTCTCTGGTCATTATGCACATAGAATTATTAATAAACACGACCAAGAAACTGTACTTGAAGCTTTTAAAGAAGGTAAATACACACATATAGTATACTATGGTAGTGGATTGGGACAAAAGTATGTTCTGCCTTTATTACAAAAATATCCTGAAAAGTTTAAAGTAATTAATAAAACAGGAAAACCAGAAGTTTACCTTATGGAGATTATTCAATAGTTAAAGTGGTACTACTGGGTTTGTTGTGAGGTTCAATAATTTTCTATTTATATTAATGTCTCTTTAAAAATGCAATCCAACTGATGGTTATCAGCCTCGATGATTATCAGGACCGATTACGAATAAATTATTTTTGAAAGCAATTCAATATAAATATTGGGTTTAGCGCTACAAACAATTACTACTAAATAAATATTTGAGAATTATCAATCAGAAAATGAAATAAGATTGATGTTAAAAATATTGAAAATATAATTCTATTGAAAGGGTGCTGCCACTACATTTAACTATAATTCAATAGATTACAAAGACATAAACATTTCACATCTCTTCTATTTAAAATCAATATCAATAGTAGTTTGAATTATTATTTTTATTATTTTTGCACTCCGTTATAAATAAACATTATAACGTATAATTAAAAGAATCTTTTAAGTTTTTTAACAACCTTAAAACGAAGATAAACATCTTTCTATTAAGGTTTTAATAATCAAAAACATTATATCATGAGTAAGAAAAAGTTTTTAACCTTAGAGGGTAACCAAGCTGCTGCTTATATCGCTTATATGTTTAGCGAAGTATCAGCCATCTACCCTATTACTCCGTCATCAGACATGGCAGAGTACGTTGACCAATGGTCGGCAAATGGCAAGAAGAACATTTTGGGATCAACAGTAGAAGTTAGCGAAATGCAATCTGAAGCTGGAGCTGCGGGTGCTATGCACGGAGCTTTACAAGCTGGTGCTTTAGCAAGTACTTTCACTGCATCTCAGGGTCTTTTATTAATGATTCCTAATATGTATAAGATGTCTGGTGAGTTATTACCAGCTGTTTTTCATGTTAGTGCTCGAAGTATTGCTGCTCAAGCACTATCTATTTTTGGCGACCACAGTGATGTTATGAGTGTACGTCAGGCAGGTTTTGCTATGTTGGCTACAGGTAGCGCACAGGAAATTATGGATATTGCGGGTATCGCTCACCTTGCTGCTATTAAGTCTCGTATTCCTTTCCTTCACTTTTTTGATGGATTCCGTACTTCACACGAAATTCAGAAAGTTGAAGCTATGGATCAAGATGAGATGGCTAAATTATTAGATTATGATGCTATCCAACGCTTCCGTGACAATGCTCTTAATCCTGAAAAACCAGTAACTAGAGGTACTGCACAAAACCCAGATATTTATTTCCAGGCTCGTGAGGCTGCTAATAATTTCTATGATGAGATTCCTGATTTAGTTGAGGAGTATATGGTAGAGATTAAGAAAATAACTGGTCGTGAATACCACCCTTTTACATATTATGGTCACCCAGAGGCAACAGATATAACTATTGCAATGGGTTCTATAAACGAAACTATTAGAGAAACGATAGATTATGAAATGGCTAACGGTAAAAAGATTGG
>JAGLDA010000165.1 GCA_023145955.1 Bacteroidales bacterium | reverse complement strand
ATTTACACCAAGCAATATAATCTTTTTCTGTTTTTATTGGTTTAATAGCCATAATTCAATATTTTAAACTTTTTCTGCATTATTTTTATCATATTCAGTATGTGTCCCGATGATTCTTATAAAAGCCCATTGTCTTTCATAATTAAATATAACAATCAGCCCCAAAGAGCTTCCTTAATAATAAAAACAACTCAATTATTCTTCGAAATACTTGCATTAGCATACGCTTGTTTAATATCATTTGGATTTCTCCAATTTGAAGATTTAGCTGTTTCATACCTGGTTTTCAAATATTATTCACATTCGAAATGTTTCTCCCAATATTCACGTAGCGTTTTCTTTGCAATTATTCGTTTCATACTTTTTAATTCTTATTCACAGATACAATAAAAGTTCTATATATGAGAACTTTTGTTTACTTATTAAATTTTATTGCATAATATTGCTCTAAATGGGAGGTAATTAAAATAGCAATTTATACTAATTTGGAATCATAGAAAACATGCGTTGTTTAGATTTTTTTTCGCGTTATTGTTTTGTATTTCTTTCATATATTTGCCACTTCAATTATTAATTGCATTTTTAAACAATAGAAAACAAATAAATAACCAATTATGAATTTATCAAAACGAGTAGCAGTAGTATTGTTAATTACATCAGTATTTGTATTTCAGTCTTGTAATCAACCTACGGAGGTGAAGAAGAAAACAGATGATATAAAAACTGAAAAAAGTATTGAGGATGAAAATGAAGCAATTCAAGAGGCTGCAATAATAAATGCCGAACAATTGCCAATTAATATTTCTATTGCTTATGTTAATACTGATAGTTTAATGAGCCAATATGAGTTTTATAAAGATGCTAGTAAAAAGATTCAAGCATACGAAACAAAGATTCAGAAGAAATATGAGTATAAAGCAAGAAAACTTAAAGAGGATTACGATAAGTATATTGAGCAAGCAAAGGCAGGAATGTTAACACTTAAGCAGCAACAAGATACTGAAGCTAGCTTGCAACAAGAGCAACAAGAATTAATGCAAATGGAGCAAAGTTTAGGACAGCAAAGTAATATGCAACGTCAGACTATTAGTACTGAAGTTACAGATACAATCATATCTTTTTTGAATAATTATAGAATAGAGAAAAATTATACTTTAATTCTTAATTATGGCTCTATGAGTGGCTTATTATCTGCTGATAAACGTTTGGATATAACTAATGATGTTGTTTCTAGATTAAATGCAAAGTATGATTTTGACAAAAGACATTAAAATCTAATACCTTTTAAAATATCAATTGCATATTTACAAATGTTATACATAATGAAGATTTTTTTTAGATATATTATTTTTATTATAGTCGCTGTATTAGTTTTATTTTCGTGTTCTACGTCAAATACCGATGATGAAATAGAAGCAAATGATAATTCAGCCATAAGTATTTGGAGCGATACCGTTGTAAAAGCCAAGTATGAAGATGGCTCTATACAACTAGTATGGGGATTTAAGCCGAATGATGAGGAAATGCATTACGAATGGCAATATTATCGTAATGGCAACTTATGGCTCGAAGGCCCTATGTATGATACTTTACGCCATGGAATATGGAAAGGGTATAATGAACAAGGAGCGTTAATAGCCCAAGGAATTTTTAAGATTGGCAAAACAAGTGGTATTTATACAGTATGGTATGATAACGGAGTGAAGTTTTATGAGGGAAATATGAATGATGGAAAAAGAGTAGGAGACTGGTTGTTTTATAACAAAGAGGCTGAACTTGTAAAGACTATTGATTACTCAAGAAAAGATAGCATAAAATAGTAATATGCTATAATTTTGAAAATTATTATAGCATATTATCAATAAATCAGAAATGTTTATTTCTGTAAATTCTGTCAAGCTTATTGTCAGATTATATTAATATATGAACAATTTATTATGGCTTACAATCTATTAAAAGGAAAAAGAGGGATTATTTTTGGTGCATTGGATGAGGATTCTATAGCATGGAAAACTGCTGAGAGAGCTCATGAAGAAGGAGCAATTTTCACATTATCGAATACACCACTTGCATTACGCTTTGGCGAAATTAGTAAATTGGCTGAGAAAACAGGTTCTGAAGTTATTGCTGCTGATGCAACAAGTGCCGAAGATCTAGAGATGGTAATTTCTAAATCAGTAGAAATTCTAGGAGGAAAGATTGATTTTGTGCTACATTCTATAGGTATGTCGTTAAATGTGCGTAAGGGAAAGAAATATGATGACCTAAATTATGATTTTTACCATAAAACTATCGATATATCGGCTATATCCTTCCATAAAATGCTACAAGTATCACGTAAACTTGATGCTATGAACAAATATGGTTCAGTAATAGCCTTATCGTATGTGGCGGCACAGCGAACGCTTTTTGGTTATAATGATATGGCAGATGCTAAGGCAATGTTGGAATCTATTGCACGTAGTTTTGGCTATATATATGGTAGAGATAAAAAAATAAGAGTGAATACTATTTCGCAATCTCCTACTATGACAACTGCTGGTAAAGGAATAAAAGGTATGAGTTCGTTAATAGACTTTACAGAAAGAATGTCTCCTTTAGGAAACGCTTCTGCTGATGAATGTGCCGATTATACCATTGTTATGTTCTCCGATCTTACTAGGAAAGTAACTATGCAGAATTTGTTTCATGATGGTGGATTTTCTAGCATGGGTATGAGTTGGAAAGCAATGAAAATGTATAATAAAAGCATAGAACAAGCTGTTGCTGATGGCGAATTTGATTTTGAAGATTAAGATATCCACTGTAATTATTTATTGCTATTTTCAATAATTATACTAATTCATTAGTATTGAGTATGTAAAGAAGTAATTTATAGCAAATATTTAAATAAAGAAGCACTAATTTATATTTAATTATAATTAGTGCTTTTTTTTGTAACTAAATTGCTAAATATCAGTATAAAATTCATAGTTTTTAGTGTAATATACACTTATAATACAGAAATTAACTTAATACTACTTTTTGAGAAAAAAATTAATATACATATTAATAGCATTTTTTCTTCAGTTTAATGACTTAATTGCTCAAGATCATGACAATCTTGACGATTATATTAAACAAGCTGATAAGTTATTTGAAAACAATGACTTTGTTGCTGCATACCCTTATTATCAGACACTTAGAAGTAATAATTCTGATAATGCTGATTATAACTTTCGCTTGGGAGTTTGTATGATGTTTAGTGAATCAGAGAATAAAACTCGTCCTATAAAATATTTTGTTGATGCCATAGATCTTGAGATTGAAGACAATAGAGTCTATTATTATCTAGGTAGAGCATATCATAATAATTATAGGTTTTCTGATGCACAGGAAGCATATACCAATTATCAGAAATTTGCAAATAAGCGTAAAGTAAGAAGCTTTGATATTGAGAAACGTATTGTTGAATGCAAAAATGGTATCCTATTATTGTCTCACGTAAAACTATTGTATGTGGTCGATAAACAATTAGTTAGAGATGAAACTTTTTACAAAAGCTATAATTTTAAAGAGTCTTTTGGTCGTGTGATATCTGTGCCATCAGTACTAAAAACAAAATATGATAATAAAAACAACGCACCACGCTTTGGTGTATATCTTCCAGAGGATAATGTGATATACTTTGCTAGCTATGGCAAAAAAGGTGAAACTGGCTTGGATATATATAAATCATCATTAGTGGATAGTAGAGAATGGAGTATTCCTGAAAGCTTAGGTGATATAATAAACACTCCATATGATGATGCCTATCCATATATAACTGAGGATGGTATGAGTTTATACTTTAGTTCTAAAGGACATAATAGTATGGGAGGATATGATGTTTTTAAAACAACATTTAATAATAAAAAACTAAATTGGGATGATTGCGAAAATTTAAATTTCCCTACAAATACTCCATTCAATGATATTTTTTATGTACCTGATACTAGTGGTGCATTAGCATATTTTTCTTCTAATAGACAAAGTTTAGATGGCGAAATAGTTGTATATCATATTGGCCTTGATTATAAATCCAAAGAGCAGGATTTATCCATGGCTTTTCGTGATGGTAGTGATGCTACTGACCTGGTGAGATTGCTTAAAGATATAGCTGAGCTTAAAACTAATATTGATCTTGCTAGTTATCGTACAAGTATTGATAACATTGAAGATGAAGAGAAACCTGTAGAGCCTAAATTCAATGTGAACATTGATTTATCAAAGATTAATGAATTGAATAATGCTATTGCTAGTAGCTACGATTCGTATAAGGCAATAAATTACAAAGCTCTTAAGTATCAGAAGAAAAGATATGTTTATGGGAAAATTATTGCTGAAAAAACGGAGCTAGTTTATAAACTTATTGCTAAAGGAGACGAACAATCTTTAAAAGAAGCTGAAGAGCAAAAAAAAGTTATAGAAATATCTACAGCGATAGTTAAAAAAATAGATAGTCATATTACTGAATTAGAGAAAGATGCTCAAGATATACTAGAGGAAACGGAGAATATTTATAAATATACCAATCAGCAAAATTATGATTCTGCTGTTTTAGCATATACTGAAATTAATACACTTAGCGAAAAGAATACTATTGATGATGATTTTACTTTAGAAGTTACCGATTTATTACAAGCCAATATTGTAACAAAGAGAAATAGATCTAATGATTTAAGATTAAAAGGAAAGCTCTTAGATATAGAGGTCAAAGACTTAAGAGAAGAGATGTTGCTATATAAAAATGAATTTGACAATATCCAAGATGTGGAGGAACGACAGGAGTATCTTGAGCTAATGGCACTTACTAAGAATGAAATAGCAGGAAAAGAAAGAAAAAATAAAGAACTTATTAAGGAATATGAGCAACTTGAACAAGATGCTAATAATGATGAGAAACTTATTGCTAGTGCCAAGGAAACAATAAAAACTTATACTGAATCCAGCAGTTTTATAGATGAAACTACATTAACAGAGGATGAGCTAGCAATAGTGGATGAAACTATAGCTACAGAAAAGCAACGACTGGGTAAAATATATGGTTTTGAAGCGGAGAGCAGTATTGCTAATGTAGATGAAACTATTTCTGATACGGTGAATTTGGTTGCTGATACAGAGAGCTCGTCAATTGATAGTTTAGAAAACCTTCAATTAAGTAGCATCGATAAAAATGATACTGAGGATATTGATACTTTATATGAAAATGATATTGCAAATAATGATATTGGAATAGATTCTACTTTACTTGTTTCTAATGCTGATAAGGGTAGTGATTATGATAAAAACAAAGCATTACTAATACGTAGAGGCGAAATTGCGCAGAATGGCGATAAATCAATAGTTGTTTCTGGAAATAACGCAAATGGTGATACAGAATATAAAAAGGTTGGCATTATTCCTAATGATATATTGCTGAGTGATAGTATTTTGAAATTAGAAGGTAATGAAATAATTGCCAAGAATAATGAATTTATTGAAGCAGAGAAAAAGCAAGTTGAAAATGCTATTATAGAAAATGAGATTAAACTAAATAAGCTAAAAGCTGTTGCCATAGAGAATCAACATCAAAGTGAAATTAAGGTAGATGAAGCAAATAGCATTCTTACTTCTATTTCTAACTCGGATGTTGAGCCACAAGAAAAACTTGGTCAAGCAAAAAAACTTATTGATGAGGCAAAGCAAAGTTCTCAGGAAACTAGTATTGCAATGGATATGATAGCTGAGGGTAATGAAATTCAAGAAAAAAATAATGAGAATATTATTGCTATAAATGAAATTAAAAATGAGAATATTAATTATGCCTCTAATATTACTAAATCTAATTCTGACAATTCTACCAGTGCAAATAATAATACTTCGGGTACT
>JAGLDA010000164.1 GCA_023145955.1 Bacteroidales bacterium | reverse complement strand
AAAACATTGTTATGTGACTACATATAACTTAATTAATAAATTTTAGACATATGAAAATTAATAGATACCAAGACATCTCTGAAATAGACAGAGAAGCAAAGAAAGATTATATTGATCGTCACTCAGCATTTGTACATTGTGAAGATAATGCAAAAGCTGGTGAGAAATTTAAAGTAAAAGTTCAAGTTGGCGATGAGTATAAGCATCCGGATGATTTTGATCATTACATTTCTTACGTACAGTTATGGGATGGTGAGCGCTTTTTGGGCGAGGCTAATTTCACTGCAGGCACTATGGGCAATGCTCCTACTAATGTAGAGGTAGATTTCTATATTGTACCTACAAAAAACATGAAATTGATGGCTCATGCATATTGCACAAAGCATGGTCTATGGCAAAGCGACGAAATAGCTGTATCTGTAAGCTAGTTTCTTTAAAACAATAAATTAGTAAAAAGCTTTTAGGCATAAGCCTAAAAGCTTTTTTTATGCCTTTAAGTAATCATCGATTTAACTAGTCTTTTTTTTCTTCATAAAAGAAATAATTATTGAATTAAATTTACTAGATTTGCATACTTTAGCAGAAATTTTTATTAAACACTGTATAGTTATGATTAGCAAGAAATTAGAAGAGGAATTAAATAAGCAAATAAATGCTGAGATGTATTCAGCATACCTATATCTTTCGATGTCGGCATATTTAGCAAAAGAGAATTTAAATGGCTTCTCGCATTGGATGAAATTACAATTTGAAGAAGAGCAAGCTCATGCCATGAAATTTTTTCAATATATCCTTGATAGAGGTGGCGATGTGAAGCTAGAAAAAATTAATCAACCAAAGTTAAGTTGGAAAGGAATCGTTGATGTATTTGAAGACGTTGCTAAGCACGAGCAGTACATTACAGGCTTAATTAATGACCTAGTAGATGTGGCTATTCAAGAAAAAGACCATGCTACTGTTGCTATGCTACAATGGTATGTTAGTGAGCAAGTTGAAGAAGAAGCAACTGTATCAGAATTATTAGATCAACTACATATAATTGGTGGTAAAGGATCAGGATTATTTATGCTTGACAGAGAAGCAAAATCAAGATCCCTAAGTCTAACTAAATAAAAAACGAATAAAATGGTAAATTTACAAACAGAATACCTAGGCTTAAAGCTAAAGAATCCAATTATTGTAGCTAGTTCAGGATTATCGAGCAGCTTAAATTCTATTAAAAAATTAGCCCATGATGGCGCGGGAGCTATTGTACTAAAATCACTTTTTGAAGAGCAAATATTAGCAGAAGCAGCCCAGAACATCTCTTTAGACCAAAGTTATGGTACAGATGTACACGACTATATTACTGAACATATGCGTAGCAGCAAACTTTCTGACTATACAACATTAATTAGAAATGCTAAAGCAGAGATAGACATTCCAATTATTGCTTCAATAAACTGTATTACAGATAGAGAATGGACTTCATTCACTAAAGAAATTGAAGATGCGGGAGCAGATGCACTAGAATTAAATATTGGCGTACTCCCATCAGACGATGAGATTAGCAGTGCCGAGAATGAAGAAAAGTATTTTCAAATTCTTGAAAAAGTTCGTAGAAGTACTAACCTACCAATTGCAGTAAAAATCACTACATATTCAGCTGGCTTGGCCAACTTAATTAAGAAAATTAGCTGGAGTGGTTTTGTAGATGGTATTGTAATGTTCAATAAATATTTTCAGCCAGATATTGATATTGACAAAATGGATATTACTACAACAGGAGTATTTACTACTTCTGCAGATATCTCCACATCATTACGTTGGGTAGCAATAATGAGCAGTAAAATTGAAACTCCAATATCGGCTACTACAGGAGTACATACAGGAGCAGACGTTGTTAAGCAAATACTTGCAGGAGCAAATAACGTTCAAATAGCATCAACATTATATAAGAATGGCACTGAGCAAATTCAAGTAATGCTAGATGATATGACAAAATGGATGGAGAAGAACTCATATAATAATCTTGAAGATTATAGAGGGAAAATGGCTTTCAATAATGATGCAAACACTATTGCTTTTGAAAGAATTCAATTTATGAAACATTACGGAAGTATAGAATAATCGTTTTAGAAAAATATATAATAAAGAACAAAAATAATGGATGAATTAAACGGAATTATAACACAAATTATACAAGTATCGCCAACAATGAAGGTTTTCAGAATTGCTCCTGATGGTTGGGATCTTCCTGATTTTAAGGCGGGTCAATTTTGTGCTTTAGCACTTCCTGGAGGCACTCCACGATGCGCTGAGTCAACTCCTGAGTTTGAAGATATTGCTGATGATAAGATGATAAGAAGAGCATATTCTATAGCCTCTAGCTCTAGGACTAAAGAATTTCTTGAGTTCTATATTACATTAGTACATTCTGGCTCATTAACATCACGTTTGTTTAGTCTAAAAATTGGCGATAGAATAGGTGTTGGTAAAAAGTTTGTTGGGATGTTTACCATTGACCAAATTTCTCCAGAAAGAAATATTGTACTTGTGGCTACAGGCACAGGAGTTGCACCATATATGAGTATGCTCAGAAGCGATGCTCTTAAAAGAACAGGGAAAATAGCTGTTATTCATGGTGCTGCAAACTCTTGGGACTTAGGTTATTCGTCGGAGTTAGATCTTTTACAATCCATAAATTCTGATTTCAAATATATACCTACAATTACGGCTCCTGATCAAGAGATGACTAAGTGGAATGGGCATGTAGATTTTATTCAAGATATGTGGAATAAAGGCATCATGGAAAAAACATGGGGCTTTAAACCTATGCCAGAGAATACCGATATTTTCCTTTGCGGAAATCCTAGAATGATTGCTGATATGGAAACTGCTATGGAAGTAGATGGTTTTTCAGAATGGCATAAGAAGAAAAATCCTGAGGGGCAAATTCACGCAGAGAAATTCTAAGTAGTATTTGCAAGAAAACTCAAAAACATTGTCTTTGGAGCTTTATTATTCAAAGACTCAAGTATATAGAGTATTTTTGCTAACACTAAGTAAAGAAAAAATAATTAAACTTAAAAAAACTCTTAGATTATGAAATATTTTAATTCAATAAACGAAACATTGGATTTTGCAATTGAGCAAGAGCAAATAGCTGTTGACTTTTATAGCAAGCTGGCAAAAAATGCAAAAAGCAATGATTTGAAGCAAATATTCCTAGACTTTGTAAAAGAAGAAATGGGACATAAAATAAAACTTCAAAACATTAAGAAAGAAGGTGTTTTTAATAACGAAAACCCAAAAGAGGTTCTTGATCTAAAAATTTCTGATTATTTGGTAAGTGTTAAATCTAGTTCTGATATGTCGTATCAAGACACTTTAATAATAGCCATGAAAAGAGAAAAAGCAGCTTATAAATTATACAATAATCTAGCAGCAATGGCTCCAAATGAAGAACTGAAAAGCATATTTAAAAACTTGGCTTTTGAGGAGGCAAATCATAAATTACAGTTTGAGACTGAGTATGATGAGCATATTTTGAAAGACAATTAGGTTCATCCTAGCAAGATAATTTAAATAAAAATATAAAAGTGAATTATAAAGGCCATAGCTTTTTATTATTCACTTTTTTTTGAATAATACTTAACGATATAATGCAAAATTTTACAACAGAAAAGGCTAAAGAATTAGCAAATAATGGATACTACTTCAATATTGCATATTATGTGCAAAGAGCTCTATCACTTGTAAAGCCTCATTGGAAAATATTAGTGGCATTCACAACACTATATTTAGGGTCCATGTTTCTACTATTAGTAAATCCAGCAATAGGACAAATAGTACAGATGCTGGTTTCTGGACCCATATCGGCAGGATATTATATTACAATAAAAAAAATAATTGATGATCAGCCTATTTCAATAAATGACCTTTTTGAAGGGTTTAAGAATTTTGTTCCAACAATGTTAGTATTTATGATGGTGAATCTTCTTACTACTATAGGTTTTGCACTTTACTATGTACCAGCAATATTTATTGCTATAATTTATCTTTTTGCAATGCCATTAGTGGTTTTTGGCAATCTAACATACTGGAGAGCAATGGAAAGTAGCCGAATTATTATAATGAAGAATTTTTGGAATGCTTTACTTTTTGGAGCTATTATATTAGGAATAAATATAATGGGGCTTTTAGCTCTTGGAGTAGGTGTATTATTCACTTTACCTCTCTCCTACGCTATTGTTCTAGTGGCTTATGAAGATATTTATGGATTTGAAGAAGAAACAAACTATTCTCATAATGATTCTCATAACGACTTTAGTCATTTTAGATAAAATATACAATTATGAATACTATGGACGAACAATATATGCACCGATGCTTGCAGTTAGCTGTTAATGGAAGAGCTACGGTAAAACCTAACCCAATGGTAGGTTGCGTAATTGTTTGTAATGGTAAAATAATTGGTGAGGGATACCATCAAAAATATGGTGAGCCACATGCAGAGGTAAATGCTATTAATAGCGTTGAAGATCAATCATTATTTTCAGAATCAACATTATATGTAAATCTTGAGCCTTGTGCTCATCATGGCAAAACACCTCCATGCTCCGACCTTATTGTGGAGAAAAAAATTAATAAAGTAGTAATTGGATGTCAAGATTCTTTTGCCAAAGTTGCAGGCAAGGGAATAGAAAAAATGCGCAAAGCTGGTATCGATGTTGTTGTTGGAGTTTTAGAAGAGGAAAGCTTAGATATTAATAAAGCTTTTTTCAATTTTCATAGCAAAAAACGCCCTCATATAATTCTTAAATGGGCTCAAACCCTCGATGGATTTATTGATATTGATAGAAAAAAAGACAATGCTATTGGCATAAATTGGATTACAGACCCGATAATGAAAGTTGCTGTTCATAAATGGCGAAGCGAAGAAAGTGCAATCCTAATTGGAAATGGAACTCTCTTAAATGATAATCCACAACTTGATACTAGAGAATGGTGTGGCAAAAACCCATTAAGAATTTTACTATCAGCAGATAAAGATATTAGTAAGGATTATAAGCTTTTGGATGGTTCTACTAGCACTATAGTTTTTTCTAATTCTAAAGATATGCATATTGAAAATACTGAATTCATTGCAATTAAAGAAAACTCAAAAGCAATATACCAAGTATTAAACGAACTCTATAACAGAGATATACAAAGTTTAATTGTAGAAGGAGGCAAAGAAACCTTACAAAGATTTATTGATAGTAATTTATGGGATGAAGCTAGAGTACTAATTGGTGATAAAACTTTCGGCAAAGGACTTACTGCTCCTAAAATTAATATAAAACACTGCTCTAGTCATAGAATTTCTAAAGATACTATTCTTACTTATAACAATAAATGATGGGGATATTTATATTAATAACGGCAATCTTACTTTTTGTAAGTATTTTTTTAGCCTTTAGAATTTTTGATATATATAAGATTGATAATTCACAAGCATTAATTATCAATTACTTAGTTGCAGCAATATTTACTTTCTCTATTTATGATGGTAATATTTCAGTTTCAGAAATAGTTAATCAATCATGGTTTATACCTAGTATAGCCTTAGGATTTCTATTTGCATTAAGCTTTTTATTATATGCATTAAGCACACAAAAAGCAGGTATGGCAATAACATCCGTATCTAGTAAAATGGCAATACTAATTCCGGTACTAATAGGTGCATATCTTCATGATTCCGAAAGCCTTACCATTATAAATATAATTGCACTATTTCTAGCTATGCTATCATTTGCATTAATTTTTAAAAAGGATAGCACTGAAAAAGTTGATTCCAAAATCATTATCCTACCTATATTAATTTTCTTTTTTTCTGGAATAAATGACACTCTTCTTAAATATATTAGAGAAGTATATTTCCATATATCAAATTCAGATTTAAACTCTGAGCTATTTTTTTTAGCTACATTATTTAGCATTTCTTTTATTATTAGTTTATTTCTTTTTGGAATACCTTTAATAGTTAAGAAAAAGAAGATAGAATTTAAAAATGTAGTTGCAGGATTTTCGTTAGGAATATTAAATTCATTTAGTGCTTTTTCAATGTTTAAAGCTATGGGATATTTTGAGAGCTCAGTATTCTTTCCTGTTTTTAATATTGGCATTGTAAGTCTTTCAGCCATAATTGGAGTTCTAGTTTTTAAAGAAAAACTTACCAGAATAAATTATATAGGCCTAGCCACAGCCATGGGTGCAATTCTACTATTAACTATATAAAGGAGCATTAATATCGTTACTCCTTAGCTCTTAATATTTAGAGAAAACCTAGCAATAAAAACCATATTTTTGTACCATATTAAATACTAATCCAAAAAAGCACACAAAATGGGCATAGTAAAGAAGTTATCCATAATAATACCAGTATATAACGAGGAAAGAACCATTCACGAGATACTTAATTTAGTAAAAAAAGTTGAGCTTATTGAAGGCATACAAAAAGAAGTTATTCTTGTAAATGATGCCAGCAGTGATAATAGTGAAAGTGTTTTAAAAGAATATATTGCAACCAATCCAGATGATGGATTACAACTTTTTTCTCATAAAAAAAACAAAGGAAAAGGTGCCGCTTTACATACTGGAATTGAGAAAGCCACAGGTGACTATTTAATAATTCAAGATGCCGATTTAGAATATGACCCCGAAGAGTATAATATCCTACTAAAGCCTATTGTAAAAGGCTTTGCAGATGTAGTTTATGGATCTCGTTTTATGGGCAGTAAGCCTCACCGAATTTTATTCTTTTGGCATAGCATAGGAAATAAGTTTTTGACTACAATTTCTAACGCATTTACAAATTTAAACCTTACGGATATGGAAACTTGCTATAAGCTTTTCCGTACCGATATTATACAAGGCATTAAACTTAAAGAAAACAGATTTGGCTTTGAGCCAGAGGTTACTGCAAAAATCTCTCGAATAGAGAATATAAGAATTTATGAAGTAGGTATTAGCTATTATGGCCGCACATTTGAAGAAGGAAAAAAGATTGGATGGAAAGACGGAGTAAGAGCTATTTATAGTATTCTAAAGTATAATATTTGGAGTAAAAAAGCATAACCATATCATGACAAAAGAGAACTTATTTGGGAAAACATTAGACGAATTAAAAGCAATAGTTTTAACTATAGGCTTGCCTAAGTTTACTGCAAGTCAGATTGCAGACTGGCTATATAAAAAAGATATAAGCAGCATTGATGAGATGCATAATTTATCTAAAAAAGCAAGAACAACTCTTAACGAAAAGTATACTTTTGGTACTAAAGCACCAATAAGTGAACAGGCATCCAATGATGGCACAAAGAAGTATCTTTTTACTAGCGAATCGGGAAATTTTATAGAAGCAGCATATATTCCTGCTGATGGAAAACGCAATACACTATGTGTTTCGTCGCAGGTGGGCTGTAAGATGGCATGCGAATTTTGCATGACTGGCCGTCAGCATTTCAATGGCAACCTTAGTGCTGCCGATATTGTAAATCAATTGCGCTCATTGCCCGAATGGCATAACGTAAGCAATATTGTGTATATGGGCATGGGCGAACCATTAGATAATCTTGAAGAAGTACTTAAAAGCCTAGAAATTTTAACATCAGACTGGGGAATGCAAATGAGCCCACGACGAATTACGGTTTCTACTATTGGTGTTATTTCCGCAATGAAAGTTTTTATGGAAAAATCTAAAGCTAATCTAGCAATTAGTATGCATAATCCTTTTAGCGACGAACGTAAGGATATTATGCCTGTTCAAAGCGCAAACCCTATTGCTGATATAGTGGTAGAACTAAAACGCCACGATTGGGATGGGCAAAGAAGAGTATCATTTGAATATATTGTATTTGAAGGACTTAATCATTCACAAAAGCATGTAAATAAAATTGCAAGCCTACTTAATGGTCTAAAATCTAGAATAAATTTAATTCGATTTCACGAAATACCAGATAGCAAATTTGGAACAACCAGTGATAAGAGTCTTTATGAATTTCAGAACAACCTGAAAGAAAAAGGTATAATTACAACAATACGTGCTTCGCGAGGACAAGATATTGATGCTGCTTGTGGGTTGTTGAGTACTAAAGCAATGCAAAATAAAGCCAAGTAATTTTTTACAATAGTTTAACTATTACAAAACTAATACAAAGCCTATATATCACTGATTAACTATATTTTACATTACTTTTTTTGCGATTTAGCATAAAATCTTTGAATACACTTTTATTAATATCTTTGCTAAGTTTTAAAAAATAGAATAATTTAAAACTTATAAACTCTAATACGTTCAAACAAAAGCAGGATAAAATATGACTAAAATAAAAAAGCCAAGTTTCCTATTGGCACTATTACCTATAATAATTTTAATAATATTCCTTGCCTTAAATATTAATATTTGGGGAGACGAAAGCCTTGGTGGACCAAACCAATTAGCACTAATAATAGCTACAGCCGTGGCCGGTATAGTAGCTGCATATTTGGGCATTTCTTTTGAAACAATGGAGAAATCTATTGTAAAGAATATTGGTGATGCAATGCCATCAATACTTATATTATTACTCATAGGAGCCCTTTCGGGAACGTGGATGATAAGTGGCGTAGTGCCAATGCTTATAATCTACGGATTAGAAATTCTTAACCCAAACATTTTTCTTTTTGCCACAGTATTAATAAGTGCAATAATAGCTATATCTATTGGTAGTTCGTGGTCAACTATTGCAACCATAGGCGTTGCATTGTTGGGAATTGGTACTGCTCTAGGATTTTCTCCGGCAATGGTTTCTGGAGCAATTATTTCAGGAGCATATTTTGGAGATAAGCTCTCTCCTCTTTCTGATACCACTAATCTAGCTCCAGCCATGGCAGGTACAGATCTTTTTACACATATTAAATATATGCTATATACTACCATTCCTACATTAACAATTACATTAATAGTATTTTTAGTATTAGGATTTAATCATGATGCAGCCGTTGAGCCTAGCGAAATTGAAGCTTTAAAAGCTGCCATAGAATCCAGATTTGTAATAACACCGTGGTTACTATTAGTTCCTGCAATTTTAATATTTGTTATAATAAAAAAAGTATCACCACTGGTAGCACTTTTCATTGGTGCACTAACAGCTACTATTGCTGCAATAGTGTTTCAGAGTGAAGTTATTGTAGACACATACCAACGAATATCTCATGGAGGATTAATAGACATGCAGGTACCATATTATGTTAAGGCTTATGTGGTAACAGCAACCTCATGGTTTGGTAGTAGCACAATACATACTGGCAACGAGAGTGTTAACAGCCTTTTGTCAACAGGTGGAATGGCTGGCATGCTAGATACAATATGGCTTATCATTATCGCAATGGCATTTAGTGGAGTAATGGAATCTGCTGGACTATTAGTTCGAATAGCTAGTGCTATTATTGAAAAAGCAAAATCTACAGGTTCACTTGTAGCATCTACAGTGGCAACAAGTATTTTTATGAATATTACAGCCTCAGAGCAGTATATATCTGTAGTAGTACCAGGAAGAATGTTTGCTGATGTATATAAAAAACGTGGATTAAAACCAGAAGTATTGAGTAGGTCGTTGGAAGATGGAGGAACAGTAACATCAGTACTTGTACCGTGGAATACTTGTGGCGCAGTAAACTCTACTGTATTAGGAGTTTCTACAATGGCATACCTTCCTTATGCAATTTTCAATATTGTGAGTCCTTTTATGTCGATATTGGTAGCATACCTCGATTTCAAAATAAGAAGATATTCCGACGAAGAGTATAAAGAGATAATGTCTATTGAAGAAGACCAGGACAATGGTGGAGTATAACATTAAGGTACTTCTGGCTTTATTGTATGTTACATAATTTTATATTTATTAATATATTTTAAAACTGTAATCAGTAATCAGTGGGTCCGTAATCTGTCCCGATAGCTATCGAGACTATCTCCTGATTACGAGAAAATTATTATTAAAACTTATTAAAGTACTATATATTAAAAAAACCACACGAAACTCTATAGAACTATTATTAATAATGAAATTAAAAACATCACTTATAATAATATCAGTATTTGTTAGTAGTATTCTATTTGCAAATACTGATATTAAAAACCAAAACATAAGCAAGCATAAACCAAAAATAAGCTTTAGAGAAGTTATTTGGGGCGTTACGCATCCATTTATCGCACTTAAAGTAAAAAGGCTGACTCATAAAGCTTTAATAGCCACAGATAGCTTAGGGAAACACAATATATTAAAGGATAAATCTGGTGGCAGACTCGATGCTTATAAACATTCTTTTTGGATGGCATTACTATCTCAAAACATAAAAGAGAAGAAGGCTAGACGAATTGGTATTATTCACGAAAAGGTGAACTATAATAGTTATAAACGCCACGGCTCTTGTCAGGATTCCTCAGCCTCTGCAATGGACCTCTTGAATAATGAAATAGGCATAGTCATAGGTACTAACAATAAGAATATATCTGAAAATAACCTCAGCGAGCTTATTATAGAAAGTATAGATAATGGAAAGATGTACATTCTAAAAAAAGATACTAAAGGGAATTTTCTTGATTGTAGTAATAAGATTATCGACCTAAATAAAGAAAAGGGTTGGGATAAAAGAAAGTGTGTAATTAGCTCTTAATGAATTTATAATATAGGAACAATCTATAGAATAAATCATTTATATGCATTTGCCCTACACAAATTATATCTACCTATATATTTCCCGAAAAAATAATGTACTTTTGTTTTTCAATTAAAACTAAACATAACTTAAATTATACATAATGACTATCACTAATACTTTAAAAATTAAACTAAGCATTATTGCTATATTTTTTAGCACTTTACTATCTGTAAATTCTTTTGCACAAGACTCTAACTCTGTTGCTGCTGACAATTATGTGCCAAAGTCAGAATTTAGAACTGTACGCCTAGGAATTACAGGTGGAATGGGAATTTCGTGGATGAATCCTAAAACAACAGGCTACGAAAAAAATGGTAGCACCTTTTCGTATTCATACGGATTGCTAATTGACTATAATTTTACACAAAATTACACTTTTTCTTCAGGAGTAAAATTCAACAGACTAGGAGGAAAACTTAAATTTGCTAACGATACAAATGTGATTGGAAGCATTAAACAAGTGGGCACATTAGAGCGTAGTTATTATATCAATTCTCTAGAAATACCTACACTGCTAAAGCTTAAAACAAATCAGATGGGTTATTTAACCTATTTTGCACAGTTGGGCTTATTACATAATTTTGCACTGAGTAGCTTTGGTAACGATAAGCTATCAGCCAATAATAGTGTTACTGAGACAAATGATATTGATATGGCTGATTATACATCTTTTTACAGAATTTCATTCAATGTGGGAGTTGGTGCTGAATATGCAATTAGCCAATCTTTTTCTGGATTTGCTTACCTAGAGTTTGATAATGGGTTAAATAGTTCTCTTAATAGTGAGAAGACCAATAATGATGGAAAAATTATATCACCAAACGAGAATGCATTTATTAAGAAATTTGCCCTTACATTTGGGTTTATGTTTTAACAGTAATCGATTAGCAATTACCAAATTAGAATTAGAATGCAAATAGCAATATCACAACTTAATTTCCATATTGGAAATTTTGATAATAATAGGAAGAAAATCATTGATAGTATTGATAAAGCACAGAAACAAGGTGCTGAATTGATTATATTTTCGGAATTATCAATTTCAGGATACCCACCACGTGATTTTCTTGAGTTTGACGATTTTATTAATAAATGCAATATTGCTATAAATTCCATTGCTAAACACTGCACTGGCATAGCTGCAATTGTAGGCGGCCCTCGCAAAAATCCTAATAATAAAGGTAAAAGACTTTATAACTCTGCATATTTTTTGGCAGAAGGTAAGGTGCAGCAAATTACAAATAAAACCTTGCTACCTACTTACGATATTTTTGATGAATATCGATATTTTGAGCCCAATAAAGACTTTAACATTATAGAATATAAAGGAAAACGCATAGCTTTAACCATATGCGAGGACTTATGGAATGTGGATGATGTACCTATGTATTCAACAAATCCTATGGATGAGCTTGCTGCATTTAATCCTGATTTGATGATAAACATTGCAGCCTCACCTTTTCATTACAAACAAGCTGAGGTACGTAAAGATGTTCTACGTAAAAATGCTATAAAATATAAACTACCAATATATTACGTAAATCATGTGGGAGCTCAAACAGAACTACTATTTGATGGTGGTTCACTTATAATGAATTCCAAGGGAGATATTGTAGATGAGATGAAGTATTTTGATGAAGACTTTATTGTTGTAGATTCTGATGAAATTAATACTAGAGAACAAAAGCTACAAGAAAAAAAATCAAAAATTGCTTTAATCCATGACGCTTTGGTTATGGGTATCAAAAATTATTTTAATAAATTAGGATTCAAAAAGGCAATATTAGGACTCTCTGGAGGAATTGATTCTGCTGTAACTCTTGTATTAGCAGTAGAAGCTTTGGGTAAAAATAATGTTGAAGTTATTTTATTACCATCGCAGTATTCTAGCGACCATTCGGTAAAAGATGCTGAGGATTTAGCAAAAAACTTAGGAATAAAAGATCATATAATACCTATAAAAAAGGTATACGAATCTTTTGAAATGGAGCTTGAACCTTTCTTCAAAGGGTTAGAGTTTAATATTGCTGAAGAAAACCTTCAGGCGCGTATTCGAGGTGTATTATTAATGGCTTTTTCCAACAAATTTGGGCACATTCTTCTAAATACATCTAATAAAAGTGAGGCAGCTGTTGGTTACGGAACTCTTTATGGCGATATGAATGGTGGGCTAGCTGTAATTGGTGATGTATATAAAACTGAGGTATTTGAATTATCAAAATATATGAATCGACATAGTGAGGTAATACCGTGGAATACTATCAATAAACCTCCATCGGCAGAACTTCGCCCTGATCAAAAAGACAGCGACTCTTTACCTGATTACGAAATTCTTGACACAATACTCTTTGAATATATAGAAAACAGAAAAGGCCCTTCAGAAATAATTGCTCTTGGTTTTGAAAAAGCTACTGTAGATAGAATATTAAGAATGGTAAATCTTAATGAGCACAAAAGATATCAAACGGCACCAATATTAAGAGTATCGTCAAAAGCTTTCGGTATGGGTCGCAGAATTCCTATTGTTGCTAAATATCTAAACTAATATTTTCCAGTTATAACTATGGAGGTTTACGAAATTATTACATTAATTATAGCAGGAGTATTTGTTGGTTTTATAAATACCTTAGCAGGTGGTGGATCAATAATATCACTTAGTGTATTAATGTACGTAATGGGCTTACCGGCCTCAGTAGCTAATGGCACCAACCGTATTGCTATAGTTCTGCAAACGCTAACAGCAACATCTACATTTAAGAAAGAGAAAATACTAGACTGGAGAAAGGGCCTGAAATTAGGCATTCCAAGTGTTATTGGCTCTATAATTGGAGCATGGATTGCTGTGGATATGGATGAAGATATATTTGAAAAAGCCATGGTTGTAATTATGGTTTTTATGCTAGCATTTATTTTCTATAAACCACAGATATGGCTTAAGGGCAACGAAAGCCTTTTGGAACGCAAAATTAGTCCTTTCTTAATGTTTGTTTTCTTTCTTATAGGAATATATGGAGGATTTATTCATGTTGGTATTGGCTATTTGCTTCTTATTGCAATAGTTATGGGTGCTGGTTATGATTTGGTAAAAGCAAATGCCATAAAAGTATTTATAGTACTTATGTATGTACCCTTCAGCCTAGCAATATTTATTTATAACGATCAAGTAAATTATTTATACGGTTTTACACTAGCAATTGGGAATGTAATCGGTGCTCTATTAGCAAGTAAATTAGCAATAAAAAATGGAGCTAGTTTTGTAAGATGGGTTATCGTAGTGGTGGTAATACTTACCGCCGCAAATGTATTTGGATTAATAGATATTAAGGATTTATTATCGAGTAATAAACTATAGTTTAAATATCTGAACATTTCCATATTCACCAATTTTCTTTTCTCTATATTTGCTCATATCTTTGTCAAGCATTATTGTAGTATCATTTGTAATTAAATACTTAGCACCTCTTTTTGCGCTATAATCAATTTGCTCCACAGTAGATTTACCCTCTTGATAAAGAGTAGTAAAACCTTTTTGATCCATCAGGTATAGCGATATATTTGGACTAATATCCTTAATACTCAAAACAACATCTTCACGTTTTATTCCTATCTCTCGTAAATACGGAGTAATGTTTTCGTAGGCCTTAAAAGTATTGCCATAATGCCAATGATACCAATTCCAAAAGTCTATATCCTTCTTAGAAAGAAACAGTCTATCATATTTATTACCAACCTTTTGGTATTTAGCTTTCAACGAAATTGAAGTGTAATTTATTGAAAACACAAGAACTAATACAACAATTACTCGCATTATTTTAGACTCAAAAAGCTTAGTATTTTTTTCTTTAATTGCCAATAGTAGACTTAATAATAGTGGTGGAATAAGTATTAGCACCTCCAATAAATAATAATCATGAACATCTAAATTTAAGAACCATAGTAATAGATATACAACTATCTCCACAAGAATAGTAAACCATATTATTACTAAATATTTATTCTGTTTATAAATAAAAATAGTGCCCAATAACAAAACAATTGCAAGTATAATTTCTATATAATAGTGAAATAGCTCCGGAAGAAGATTAGTATAAAATGCTGTAAAAATTCGAGATATTTCTTTTGTATCCACTGCCCATATTGGTCGCAATTTGGTTAAAAAATATACCGAATCATTTACTTCATTATAGTTCATAGCAAATTTGAGCCATATTGCCAAAATAACAATAGGTAGTGTCAATAATAAAAGACTAAGGCCTTTTTTATAAAAAAGCTTTAATTTTAATATTCCTAATACTTCCAGAAGGTAAATAAGAAAAAAGGGTGCAATTCCAAGAAGTACAGTAGAGCGCAATAGCCCAGCAATAGTAACCGCTACAGAGAAAAGAATTATATCTATAGTTCTTTTACTTTTCCAGTATCTAGCAATATAATACCATGCAATAAAAACAAAACTTATAGCATCTACATTCACCAAAAAGCCACTAAGATAATAAGCATATAGAGTAGATGAGAAAACGAAAATTGGAATTATTATGGAATAAAATTTATCCCTAAGAAGTAGCCTTACTGTTTTATGAAGAGCAAAAAAGCCGAAAAAAGCAATAATAACATTTAGTAAGCGAGCTGTAAAATGCGAATGACCAGTTACCTTCCATATAATCGCATTAATATAATACACAATAGGAAATTCACCAACTCCCCTACCTTCATTAGAATATTGAAAATGCATTTTGGGTTCCATAAACTTCATTCCCTCTTTATAATAATTAAGAGAAATACTCATCCCATCGCATTGTCGCCACTGATGTGTTGAGTACGGAGGCTGAGATATAATCCCTTGGAAATTATATAGCAATGATACTATTAGTAATATAATAGCAAATATTTGGGTAGTATTTAATCGTTTTACAAACTGCATTCTTTATAATAATTCAATCAATAATAATTCATCAAAGTTAGTTTTTTTTGCAGTAACAAATTCCATGTTTTTAAATATCTTTGTTCCTTACTGAAAAACTTAAACTGATTACAATAAAACATAGTATTTTCAGTTATTAACACTATAAAACAATTTTTTTTCTGATGAAATTAGCTTTAACAATAATACTTTCATTCTTTATTAATAACCTTTTTTCGCAGGTAGGCATTGAAGAATGGCGAGAGCATCTACCCTACTCAAAAACTATTGCTGTGAGCGAAGGCGATAATGGGCGTATTTATTGCGCCACACCATATAGTGCTTTCTATTACGATAGAAATGAAGATATTATTAATAGAATGACTACCGTTAATGGTCTCTCTGATGTAAACATCTCTACTTTAGCATTTGATAAAGCTACTGGTAACCTGATAATTGCATACGAAAATGCAAATATTGATATTTTTAAAAATGATATAAAATATAATATATCAGATATAAAACGAAAATCGATTGTAGGTAGTAAAAGAATTAATAAAATAATTTTTAGAGGTGATTTAGTATACCTTGGTTGTGATTTTGGGATTGTAGTACTAAATCCTAAAAAGAAAGAGATTAAAGATACATACTTTATTGGTCCTGAGGGGAAATCAATTGGTATATTAGATTTAGATTATGATGATTCATTATTCTATGCAGCTACCTCTGAGGGTATATATACTGCCGATGTAAATAGCAGTAATTTAAACAACTATAGTAACTGGAGTAAGGATACCGATATTAGACTACCTAATATTTCTTATAATAATATTGCTATACATTCATCAGGATTGTATATTAACAAACCAGGAAGTTCTTTTGGAACTGACACCATTTTTAGGAAAAATAATGATAAATGGAGCACTTTTTATGGGGTATCTAATTCTCCAACAAAACAAATAAAAAGCTTTGGAGACACATTAGTATTTGCGAACAGCTATTCCCTAGAATACTTTTATAATAATATGGCTGATTCATTTCTAATGTATTCTTATGGCCAATCGAACCCTATGCCCAATGATGTAACTATAGATACAAAGGGTGGGTTTTGGATTGCCGATAATAAGGCATCCCTGGTAAATAGCCCATCTAATTGGGATTATAAGTTTTATAAACCAAGCGGTCCTGCTTATAAGGATGCTTATTCTATAAATTGGGGACAAGGGCAATTATGGGTTGCTAGTGGTGGCATTGAGAGCAATTGGGACAATGCTTATGCTAGAAAAGGTATATATTCTTTTATAGATCAAGAATGGGTATCTTACACATCAGATAACACTCCAGTTTTTGATACAATAGCCGATATTATGAAGGTGGTGGTAAATCCCAGCAATTCCAGTGAAATTTATATTGGTACTTGGGGTAAGGGTATCATAAAAATGAAAGATAATAAAACTGAAATTGTTTATAATACAAATAATAGCACACTAACGGAGGCTTCAAATAGAGCTGGTCACGTTGCAATTGCAGGACTCGCATTTGATGATGATAATGTATTGTGGGCAACAAATTCCGCCAATGCCACAGCCTTGCATTTTATGAAGCCTAATGGTGTATGGAAAGCATTAAGCTTAGCTCCATATGTATCTGACGAGGAAGTTGGTGACTTAATAATTGACGATTACGGGCAGAAGTGGATAATTATGCCTCGTGGAAATGGGATAATTGTATATAATGACAATAGAACTCTTGACCAAACTGGCGATGACAGAAAAAAGAAACTTAGCAACTATGATAATAACGGCAAATTGCCTCATAATGATGTAAGAGCTCTTGCAAAAGATAAAGACGGTAATATTTGGGTTGGCACTGCAGAAGGTGTAGCTGTTTTTTATTCGCCTAGCTTGGTTTTCTCTGGTCATAATTTTGATGCTCAACAAATATACATAGAGCAAGAAGGAATATCACAATATTTACTAGAATCGGAAGTAGTTACTGGCATTGCGATTGATGGCGCCAACAGAAAATGGTTCACTACCGAAAATGCAGGCGTGTTCTTAATGTCGGATGATGCTTCGGAGCAAATTTACCATTTTACTAAAGACAATAGTCCTTTACTAAGTAACGAGATATATAGCATTGCTATTGATGATGAAAGTGGAGAGGTGTATTTTGGAACTGAGAATGGTATTATTTCATTCCGCAGCACAGCTACTGAAGGCTCAGAAAATCAAGAAAGTAAAATTACTATTTACCCTAACCCTGTGAGACCAAATTATGGTGGACCGATTGCTATTAAAGGGCTTATTGATAATGCAAATGTAAAAATAACAGACACTTATGGTAATTTAGTTTATGAAACTAATGCATTTGGTGGACAAGCAATTTGGAATGGGCTTAATCTAAATGGTGAACGTGTGGCTACAGGAGTATACTTAGTATTTGTAACCCATGAGGAGCTCGAAGACCAAACAGCTATTGGTAAAATTCTTTTTGTGAAATAACGCTATTATTAATGAAGTATATAAAATTAACCATACTCCTATTTTCAATATTTGTATTCACCAATTGCGATAATTTGGATTACCCTCCTATTAAAAATACTGAAAAACTAATCAATGATTCCGTTAATATTATTGATAGTAACCAGAATACTCCTTTCAGAATTCAAATTTTGAAAACATCAAATAATAAAAATATTGTATTTAAAATATCTAATCCTTTGGGAGTTAGCTTAACAAATGTAGTGATTATTGGAGCAAATTTTGAAGACAAATCACCTATTACATTAAACGAAATTGACCCTATTAGTAAAATTCAGCTTTACGATATTAATAATGATGGCTTTGATGAGTTATTTATTTTTACACAATCAGCAGGAAGCGGTAGTTATGGAAATATATATGCTTTTACTTCAACTAAAGGTATGCAATTAAAACCTATAATAATTGATGATTTTATTTTTGACGGATATATAGGACATGATCTTTTTACCTTTAATAACGATAAGCTAATCCGAACTTTCACTATTGAGAACGATGGTATCAAAGAAAAAGCCTCAGTAACATATTACGATGATGGGGATTATTTGAGAAGGAATTAGGAATTTGGGATGTTGAATTTGGAATTAGGAATTAAGAATGTAGAATTTGGAATGTAGAATTTGGAATTAAGAGTGTAGAATTCGTCAGACTGAGTGGTTTTGTTTTCTATTGAAATAACAAATTGCTTAATCGTCAGACCGAGTGATTAATTTTGCAAACATAGAAACTCTAATTATTCATGAAATATTAGGCAAAATTAATTGTACCGAGGGCTGCCCACTGAGAACTACCCTTTTTTAAGAATTTCAATAGTTTTCATAGGATCATCAGATCCAAATACAGCACTTCCAGCCACAAGAACATCAGCACCTGCAGCAACTAATTTTCCAATATTATGAGTTCCAACACCACCATCTACTTCTATTAGAGCTTTTGAGTTTTTCTGAATTATCAAATCTTTCATAGCACCTAGCTTAGCATAAGTATTCTCAATGAATTTCTGTCCACCATAGCCAGGATTAACACTCATAAGAAGCACCACATCAAGGTCAGCAATAATATCCTCAAGATTTTTTACTGAAGTATGAGGGTTAAGTACAACTCCAGCCTGCATTCCAAGAGCTTTAATTGCCTGAACACTTCTGTGTAAATGACGTACAGCTTCATAATGAACAGTAATAATATCAGCACCATTTTTCTTAAACTCCTCAAAATATCTATCAGGATTCTCAATCATAAGATGAACATCCATAGGTTTTTTTGCAATTTTAGAAATTGCATTCATAATTGGAAACCCAAAAGAAATATTAGGAACAAACATACCGTCCATTACATCAATATGGAACCAATCTGCTACTGAGTTATTTATCATTTCCACGTCACGACCAAGATTTAGAAAATCTGCCGACAACATTGAAGGTGCTATTAAATGTGACATATTATTATTGCTTTATTGTTAGTTTGCAAAGATATTATTAATTGTTAATGTTTAATTGTTAATGTTTAATTGTTAATGTTTAATTGTTAATGTTTAATTGTTAATGTTTAATTGTTAATGTTTAATTGTTAATGTTTAATTACATTCTTAAAACACACTCTCCCTCTTTCACCTTTCACATTTTGTCATCCTGAACGCAGCCGAAAGAGACCCTTCTCCTTTCAACAATTCCTCTACTGATTCAAAAATTCCATTCTCGGTAAAATAAGCATTTATTAATCGTGCAGGAGTTACATCAAAACCATAGTTTACAGCCTTTGTAAATTCAGGAGCAATACGGAAACTCTCTTCCTCAGCTTTTCCTTCACCAAGCATATAAAGCACTTCCTTAGTATCTCTCATTTCTATGGGAATATCTTCCACACCGTTCTCAATTTGCGAATCGAATGTTGTACTCGGAAAAGCCACCACAAAAGGCACATTATTGTCATGTGCAGCTAGAGCTTTAAGGTAAGTGCCAATCTTATTTGCAACATCTCCATTATTAGCAACTCTATCAGCGCCAACAATCACCATATCTACCATGCCATGTTGCATTAGATGTCCGCCTACATTATCAGCAATAAGAGTGTGAGGCACTCCATGCTTTCCGAGTTCCCAAGCCGTTAATCTTGCTCCTTGATTTCGCGGTCGCGTTTCATCCACATATACATGTATATCCATTCCATTATTATATGCTTCGTAAATTGGTGCCAATGCAGAACCATAATCCACAAAAGCCAACCAACCAGCATTACAATGAGTAAGAATATTTATGCGTCTATTCTTACCTTTGGATATTTTATTTTTTATAAAATCGTATCCCAACTCACCAATTCTTTTGCAAGAAGAGGCATCATCATCACTAATCTGTTGCGCAATATCTTTTGCTATTTGCAAACGATTTTCCTCAGGAGTATTTCTCAATTTTGGAAGCATTTTATCCAAAGCTGCTTGCAAATTCACTGCTGTTGGCCTGGTTTGAGCCAACACCTTAGCCGATTGTTCAATAAAAGAAATATCATTATTCTCTTTAGTAGCTAAATATAAACCCCAAGCTGCAGAAGCTCCTATTAAGCCAGCACCACGAACGTACATTTCTAAGATTATTTTCGCCATCTCAGCAGTAGTTTTAACCTCCACTATCTCAAATTTGAATGGCAACAATCTCTGATCTATAACCTCTACATACTTTGTATCAGCATTATACCAGATAGTTCTGTAGTCTTTATTATCTACTCTCATATATTTTTAATTTAATGCTAATATAGATAAGTTTTTATAAATTTGTATCATAATAATCCTAGCATATAGGAGCAACTATTTTAACAAAAAAACAATGGAAAAAGTACATAATACATATAAAGAAGCTGAAGAAAAACTCAATATTATTTCACATGGTATTGGTGCTATTCTATCAATTTTTGCATTAATACTTCTAATACAAAAAGGGTTAGAAATGAATACCACAAAGGCTATAGTAAGTCTTACTGTATATGGCATAAGTATGGTAACACTCTATTTTGCATCCACTTTTTATCATTCGGCTGTAAATCCTAAATATAGAAATCTATTTAATATATGGGATCACATATCAATTTATTTACTAATTGCGGGTACTTATACCCCATTTTTACTACTTGCACTACCAACCACATTAGGATGGTGGATCTTTGGAATTGTATGGACTTTTGCTGCTGTAGGAATAGTTATTAAGGTATATTTCTTTGGTAAATATAGCAAGATATCTGCAATATCGTATGTAATAATGGGATGGATAGCAGTTATTGCAGTTCCCCAATTTATAGAAAGCCTAGGCATGAATGGAGCATTACTACTTTTTGGTGGAGGAATTGCGTATAGCATTGGAGCTGCACTTTATATGCTTGATGGGAAACTAGCTTATAATCATGCTATATTTCATGTATTTGTCCTTCTGGGAAGTGCTTTGCATTTTATTTCAGTATTTTATTATATTAATTAATATTTAGTTTTATGCATAATTATTAACGGGTCAGACTGAGTGATTATGTTTTAGATTGAAATGAGAAAATCAAAATTGTAAAGCCTGCATTGAGCTCTGTAGAAATGAAGTCCAGCATCTAAACTCCCTTAAAAACTGCTTTTCGTTTTTCCATAAAAGCACGCTTACCTTCCAAATAATCATCGCTATTATATGCTTCTTGACGTAATTCGTCGATAATAGAAATTGTTTCAATATCTACCGTTTTAGCCCTGGAAATACTATCAATTTGCTTTTTTATTACTGAAATGCTCAATGGCGAATTACTTACTATTTTATTTGCAATGCTGTAAGTATAAGCATCAATAGTATCGGCATCCACTTTATGGTTTAATATTCCCAAGTTGAAGGCTCTTTCAGCAGAAATAGGACAAGCCGTAAAGAATAGTTCTTTAGCAATATTGGGACTAACTCTGTTAAGAATACGATTTATTCCCAATGAATTATATGGCACACCTATTTTGGCAGGAGTAATAGCAAAGCTAGTATTATTGGTACCAATAAGAATATCGCAACTAAAAGCCAGATCGCAAGCACCACCCCATACACTTCCTTCAATTAGAGCAATAATGGGTATTTTAACTTTTTCAATGGCACGAATTAACACTTCCAATGGATGATTATATGGAACAGGATCTATACCTGGCTCAGGCAATTCCTCAATATTAAAACCTGATGACCATACCTTTGCACCTTTTGCCGCCCTAATAATTAGCACACGCGAATTTGATATAATAAGGCTATCAATAGCATCAACAAACTGATTCAATAAGTCCGTTGATAGCGCATTGCGTTGATTCTCATTTTTAATAATAATTTCGAAAATAAGATTCTCTTTTTTTACTTCTATAAGTTTCATGTAACAGATAAATTTAGAGTGTAAATTTATAATTATTATCTAAATAAAACCACTATTAAACTGACAATATGACTAATAATATTCTATGGCAAAAAAATTGATTAAACATATCGATATTAATAGATTAAAATCTATGCGCATAATAGCGTAAGACGCTATAATACACCTAATTAAGAACATTACAAAAAGACATAGTCATGAGCAAGGACAAGAAAAATACTGAAAAGGATATAAAAGATATAGAAGAAGTATTAAATAATACTGACAATACTACTGAAAAAGAAGCACAAAAGTCAGAAGATAACACTAATACTGACACTGATATTAGTACTGATAAAAATATAAACGAGGAAGACACTTCTGATAATAATAGTTCTAAAGAGGATAAAAAGAAAGATAAAAAAGGCTTTTTCACTAAAGCTAAGAGCAAAACTGATGTACTAAAAGAAGAATTAGAAACTGCTAATTTGAAAATTGCTGAAATCAACGATAAGTATTTGCGTTTATATTCTGAATTTGACAATTTCAGAAAGCGAACAATAAAGGAGAAGTCTGATATTTATAAAACTGCTGGCGAAGATGTTATCATTTCAATTGTTTCTATAATTGATGACTTTGAAAGAGCATTAAGTAATATAGAAAACTCTGATGAAAACCAAGCACATAGAGAAGGTTTGGAATTAATTTTCAATAAATTCAGAAAAATATTAGAGAATAAAAATGTAGTTGAAATTGATGCAAAGGGTAAAGAATTTGATACTGATTTACACGAAGCAATAACTCAAATCCCTGCACCTAGTGACGATATGAAAGATAAAGTTATTGATGTGGTTGAAAAAGGCTATACTATGAATGATAAAGTTATTCGTTTTTCTAAAGTTGTAACAGGAGCATAATACTCTTTAAAAATAATATATTACAAAGAACAAAAAAACAAAGCAAGATATGGCAAAAAGAGATTATTACGAGGTACTAGGAGTTGATAAAGGTGCTGATGCTACTACAATAAAGAAAGCATACCGTAAAAAGGCTATTGAGTTTCATCCTGATAAAAATCCTGATGATTCTAGTGCTGAGGATAAATTTAAAGAAGCTGCAGAGGCTTACGAAGTATTAAGTGATGACAATAAGAAATCTCGTTACGATCAATTTGGTCATGCTGGAATGAAAGGTGCTGCTGGTGGTGGTGGCTTTGGTGGTGGCGGAATGAATATGGATGACATATTCTCTCAATTTGGCGATATATTTGGCGGCGGCGGTTTTGGCGGCGGCGGTGGCTTTGGTGGTGGCCGTGGTGGTGGTCGCAGAGTAAATAAAGGCACAAATCTTAGAGTAAGGGTAAAACTTGACCTTAAAGATATTGCTCATGGCGCTGAGAAGAAAATTAAGGTAAACAAATACATTTCTTGTGATAGCTGTAGTGGCTCTGGCGCTGAAAGTGGTGAAACTACTACTTGTAGCACTTGTAATGGTAGTGGACATGTAACTAGAGTACAGCAAACTTTCTTAGGGAATATGCAAACTCAAAGTGTTTGCCCTAGTTGTAGTGGTGAGGGTCAAATAATTAAGCATAAATGTAAGAAATGTAGTGGAAATGGAATCGTAAAAGGCGAAGAAGTGGTTACACTAAACATTCCAGCAGGAGTAGAAGATGGTATGCAATTATCTGTTTCTGGTAAAGGAAATGCTGCTGTACGTGGAGGAATTAATGGTGATATGATTGTTGTAGTTGAAGAAGTTGCTCACGAAAGTTTAAAACGTGATGATAATAACCTTCTTTATGATCATTATATAAGTTTCCCTGATGCTGTACTTGGCACAACCATAGAAATTCCTACTGTAGATGGAAAAGCTAAGGTAAAAATACCTGCAGGAACTCAAGCTGGCAAGGTCTTTAGACTTAGAGGCAAAGGACTTCCTAGTGTGGAGTATAGAGGCACTGGTGATTTGCTAGTGAATATAAATGTATGGACACCACAAGACCTAAATAAGGAAGAAACTGAGGTAATGGAAAAATTACAGAAATCTAGTAGTTTTGACCCTAAACCAACTTCTAAGGATAAAAGTTTCTTTGATAGAATGAGAGATTATTTCCATAATTAGTATTTATATGGTTCTGCTGAATTTGTGTCTAATTCAATAATTATATATTCTTTAATGTATTTTAAAAATGTAATCCGTAATCAATGGGGCAGTAATCTGTAAAAATGATGACTGCTAATTACAGAATACTGTTTACCGATTACAATAAATAATAATATATTAACTGTATTATTATTTAAAAAAAAGGTACTACAGGATTTAGAGTGGTA
>JAGLDA010000163.1 GCA_023145955.1 Bacteroidales bacterium | reverse complement strand
CTACCCCACAAAGACCTCCATTTATATAATTTTTCATGGCCTAATATTTTCGATCTATAAACCACTAGATATCAATTAAATATAAAATTGTGGTTTTCCGAAGGCATGGTACGTTATTACGGACCATTTTGCAATCTAAAAACGCTCACTTTTTATAAGCAACCAAAGATAATAAAAAAACAATTATACATTTAAAATACGTGATATTTCTCTTTTGCCTTCGGAAACATGGGGTTTTCCGAGAGATTGGTCCGTTATTACGGACCTTTTTTGCTATTAGAGAGTATTTGTTTCTTTCCCAAACTAATATTAGTTTTCCAAATTCCGATTCAGAATACTTATTATAAATCGTTTTACTATATCTACTTCATCACTTTTGCTAGTAGCAATAAAAAGTGTTAATGAGGCTAGGGCTTCATTGCTAATTATGGTTTCATTACTCTTATTTATAAGAGCTTTATTCTTATCCAAAAAATAAAGAAAGCAAGCAGCTGCAATACGTTTATTACCATCAACAAAGGAATGATTTTTCACAATAAAGTATAGTAGGTTTGCAGCTTTTTCTTGAATACTTGGATATAGTTCCTGCCCAGCAAATGTTTGTGCTATTTGATTTATTGAACTATGGAAACTATTATCCTTAGGTTTTGCAAACACATCACTTTCAAAATCTGAATACATTTGTTCAATAAAATTTAGATAATTATCGTAAGTAGGAAAAATAGTATCTTTTTCGGTATTACCTTTGGTATCTAAAGTTTCATGGTCATAGTCATCTAATAGCTCCAACCCATTTGCAAAGATATTTAGTATTTCATTTCCTTTTGTTTCGTTTTGAGCTTCAATAGCACGACTAAGAATTTGAATTCCTGTTTTAAGATGTAATACCTCTTGTTGTTTCTGTTCTAAACGTTGCTCATTAATAGTATATCCTTTAACCAAATAATCTTTTAAACGTTGAGTAGCCCATTGACGAAATTGGGTACCCTGTTGTGATTTAACACGATATCCAATTGATATTATTACGTCAAGATTATAATATTTTATTTTCTTAGTTTGTGTTTTTCCTTTAATAGCACCGTGTTGAGTGGTATGTAAGAAATCCTTACATACCATATTTTTATCAAGCTCTCCTTCTTTGAAAATATTTCCAATATGTTGAGTAATAGCAACTCTATTTCTATCAAACAGTTCTGCCATTTGCGCCTGGGTAAGCCAAACAGTTTCTTCTTCAAACTGAACTTTTATTTCCGTTTGATTATCCTTACTTTGAAATATCTCAATTTTATTCTGTCTTTCCACCTTTATATCAGATTTAAAATATATATTGAGCAAAGGTACTTAATATAAATTCTTTTACAATATCAGTTTCCTCTGACTTACTTGTGGCAATAATGAGGGTTAGTGAAGCTAGTGCTTCTTTATTAATTATCGTTTCATTATTGCTACTATGATAGCAGATATATGGTTAATTAGCATCCTTAGTCCAACAATCGCTCTTAATTAAAACAACAATATTATTTAAGCAATAAAAATTGTATTTTAGCTATTCCTAAATATAAATATACAGTACGAAATGAATAAAAAATTAGAGATATGCTGTTATAGTATTCCCTCCGCAATAGATGCTGAGAAAGCTGGTGCCGATAGAATAGAGTTTTGTGATAATTATTCAGAGGGTGGCACTACACCTTCTTTTGCGGCAATAGAATTTGCTATAAATATTATTCAAATTCCTACGAATATTATTATCAGACCTCGTGGAGGAGATTTTCTCTATTCTGACACCGAATTTGATATTATTAAGAAAGATGTAGTTTATTGTAATAATATGGGAGCCAATGGTATAGTGATTGGTTTTTTGACTTCCAATGGTGATATTGACATTGATAAAACAAAAGAAATAATTGATTTGGCGGATGGGATGGAAGTAACTTTTCATCGAGCTTTTGATATGTGTAATAACCCTCATAAGGCAATAGAGTTACTTAGTAAACTTGGTGTATATAGAGTTCTTAGTTCGGGTGGTAGAAATACTGCAATGGAAGGAATCGATGATTTGAGAAAGCTAGTATCTATAGCTGGAAACGATATTAAAATAATGCCTGGAAGTGGGATCAATGACAGCAACCTCGAAAAAATTATTAATACTACTAAAGCAAATGAATACCATAGCTCAGCAAAAATATTTATAGAAAGCAAAATGCAATATTATAATAGGAATATTTATATGGGAGGTGAAAATAGTATTGGTGAATACAGTATGATTTCCGTAAATAAAGAGATGATATATAAAATGAAAGAAATAATAAAACGCTACTAGATAATGAAAAGAACTTCCTCACTTATAAGTATAATTATATTGATACTAACTATCAGTTCATGCAAGCAAGGTAATGAAAAGAAGAATAATTCTAATACGAGATTTGATACAACAAAAGAGATTGCTAAGCAAAGAGATGTTGCACTTTTTGATATTTTTAAACGAAACTTAAGCCCCGAAGAGGATAGTTATCTAAAATTTCTATATTCTTTCATGCCTCTTAGCGATTTAGCCGATTATGATGGCAATTTCTTTCTAAACCATGTAAAAACATCCATTAAAATTAAAAATGAAATTAGCTGGGCGAATAAAATTCCTAGCGATATTTATGAGCATTTTGTATTGCCATATAGAGTAAATAATGAGAATTTGGATACTGCTCGTATCGTATTTTATAAAGCTTTAAAAGACCGTATTAAAGGAATGACTATGTATGATGCAGCATTAGAGGTAAACCATTGGTGCCACGAAAAAGTGGAATATCATCCAGCAGATAGCCGCACTTCATCCCCTTTGGCAACCCTTAAAACTGCTTTTGGTCGCTGTGGCGAGGAATCTACTTTTGCAGTTGCGGCATTACGTTCGGTTTGTATTCCTGCACGTCAAGTTTATACTCCTCGTTGGGCTCATTCCGACGATAACCATGCCTGGGTGGAAGTTTGGGCTGATGGTAAATGGTATTTTCTTGGAGCTTGTGAGCCGGCGCCTGTTCTTAACCTTGGATGGTTTAGTAAATCGGCAAGTCGTGCAATGCTAATACATGCTAGGGTATTTGGTAAATATGAGGGTAACGAAGAGGTGAACTTAATAACATCACAATATGATGATATTAATGTAGTTGATCGTTATGCCCATACATTTAAGCAATATGTGCAAGTGATTGATAATAAAGGTAATTCTATTGAAAACGCAAATATTGAATACCAACTTTATAATTATGCAGAGTTCTATCCTATTACTAAAAAAGAATCTGATAAAAATGGAATTTCCTATTTAACTACTGGCATGGGAGAGCTGTTAATTTGGGTGTATAATAGCACTAATTATGGGTTTAGAAAAGTAATAATTGGATATGAAGACACGGCTTTAATAGTTTTAGATAGCCCAAAGTTTGAAGATACAAACTGGGAGCTTATGCCTCCACCTGCATCTGATAAACTAAAAATTGATGTATCTGATGAGGCAATAAAAAACAATAAAATCGCTTTACAAAGGGAAGATTCTATCCGAAATACCTATGTTACTTCATTTATATCGAAGGAAGAATTTACAAGTAAATACGACGAGAAGTTTTGGAAATTTATTCCTAAAAGCAGAGGGAACTATGGTGAGATTATTAGTTTTATAGAAACTAATAGTACTAACCCTTGGGCGGAGGTATTGCTAAGTCAGATTGCAGAAAAGGATTTGCGAGATACTAAGGCTGATATTCTTAACGACCATTTGCTGAATGCTTTTCCTTATGCTCAACGGTTTTCAGAGGAGATATTTTCAAAATATGTTTTAAATCCTCGTATTGAACTCGAAATGTTGTTGCCATATCGTAGCTTCTTTAATGAGAATATCCGAGATGAATTAAAGACAAAGATTGTTGAGAGTCCTCAAAATCTTAAAATATGGATTGATAATAATATCAGGATTGATAACGAAAGGCAAGCCTATAATTTACCAATATCCCCAATAGGAGTATATAATTTGGGAGTATCGGATAAACGGTCTAGGAATATATTCTTTGTTGCAGCATGTCGTAGTTTTGGTATTGCTTCGCGGCTGGAGAAAGGTACTTTATTGCCTCAATATCTGCATAAAGATAAGTGGGTTGATGTGTTTTTTGATGGTAAACCTGATATTTATAAAAAGTTTAATGTTGAATTTAATGTAGTGGACACAGGTTTAAAATTTACACCGCAGTATTATCATCATTTTACTATTGCAATATTTGAAGATAATAGATTTAATACTCTGAAATATGGTGAATACCAGAATATTGACGAAATAAAACACATAAAGCTTAAAAATGGTTTATATCGCCTAATAACTTCAAACAGACTATCATCGGGCAAAATACTTGTTGATATGAAGTTTTTAAATATTAGTAGCGATACTATTATCGACTTGCGTTTTCCTGAAAATACTAATAGAAATGTGGTGCAAGGCAATATTGATCGTAATATTCTAAGTGAGTTTCTTGATTATAAAGACAGAAAGGCATGTAGTTTACAAGAATCTTCAAATATTGTAATAGCCTTTATAAGGCCTGATAAAGAGCCGTCGAAACATATTCTTAATGATATTCAAAAAATAAAGGATGATTTTGAGAAGCTGAATAGTACAATTGTTTTTATCATTCAGAAAAAAGATATGTCGGCAACATTCAAGGTGTCTAATTATCCTAATTTGCCATACCGAACGTTCTTTAAGGTAATAGATAGTAACCCCAATGATTTATTCAATATTACCACAAAACAAAAATCGGAAACCTACCCTAAGATTATGATTGCTAGACCAAATGGAGATATATATTATTTGCAAGAAGGTTATAAAATAGGTGTAGGGAACGATCTTTTACGACTGTTATAGTTGATCTTAATTACTTTTTTTTTACATTTAATATTATATTTATGATGAAAGGAAATACAAAGCCTGTAGATAATTAATCTACATTTGCCTTTCAATAAAATAGAATAATGGAAAAGCCTAAGTATCATAAATGGAGAGTATTTGATATCTCCATGGCTCATTTTGTACACGATGTTTACTCGTCTTTTTTGGCTCCTTTGCTTCCCCTTTTGATAGAAAAGATTGGTTTAAATTATTTCCTAGCGGGCTCATTAACTATGTATGGGCGAATTCCTTCTCTTATGAATCCAATTATTGGTTGGATGGCTGATAAGGTTATTATCCGATATTTTATTATTTTAACTCCGGCTATTACAGCAATATCAATGAGTCTAATAGGCTTTGCTGACAACTATTTCCAACTATTATTTTTGTTACTAATAATGGGTTTTAGCTCAGCATTTTTTCATGTACCTGCACCAGTACTTATGAGGAAAGTTTCTGGCGATCAGGTTGGTAAGGGTATGAGCAATTTTATGGTTGCCGGTGAGCTAGCAAGAGCAGTGGGTCCGTTGCTTATTATTAGTGCTGTATC
>JAGLDA010000162.1 GCA_023145955.1 Bacteroidales bacterium | reverse complement strand
CTTACATATACAGCAACTCTAGGTCGCGATGATGTGTCTGACCGTATGGGACCAAATAATATTGTTACCTCTTGGACTCCTGATGGCAAAAGTATTGTTTATCGTTCGCGTAAGCAGAGTTTTAATGCGTTTAAAGGGTCTTTATTTTCAGTAAGTAAGGATGGCGGTATGAGTACACAATTGCCATTGCCTTATGGTGGTTTTTGTTCATATTCTCCCGATGGTAAGCAATTGGCATATAATCAAGTAATGCGAGAATTCCGCACATGGAAGTATTATAAAGGAGGAATGGCTGATGATGTATGGATTTATAATTTTGATACCAAAGAGACTGTTAATATTACTAATAATGATGCTCAAGATATTTTTCCTATGTGGTATGGAGAGAAGATATTCTTTCTGTCGGATAGAGATAAAACCATGAACTTATTCTCTTATGATATTGCCAGCCAAAAAGTTGTAAAGCTCACACAGTTTAAAAAATATGATATTAAGTTTCCAAGTATTAATGGCAATACCATTGTGTTTGAAAATGGCGGATATATTTATTCCTATTTAATAGATATACAAAAGCTAGATAAAGTAGAAATTACCATTAAGAATGATTTTCCAGAATCGAGAAGTAAATTGGTTGATGCTTCGAAATATATAAATTCGGTAAGTTTATCGGCAAATAATAAGAGACTGTTGGTAAGTGCTCGTGGCGATGTATTTTCTATTCCTATAGAGAAAGGTGTTTCTTATAATTATACAAATTCATCAAAAGCTTTTGATCGTGATGTTATATGGTCGCCTGATGGTGAGTATATTGCATATTTATCTGATAAAAGTGGTGAATATGAAATATATATGCAGAAATCAAATGGAAAAGATTCGGCAATGCAATTAACAGATGGTGGAGGTAGTTATAAATTTGAAATAATGTGGTCGCCAGATAGCAAGAATATTTTATGGAGCGATAAGGCAATGGATTTGTTTTATATAAATGTAGTTACAAAAGCCATTATAAAGGTAGCGCATAGCCTAAGTTGGGAAATAAGAGATTATACCTGGTCGCCAGATAGTCGTTGGATTTCTTTTGCCGATGATGATGGTAAAGGAATGAATCAGATTTACGTTTTTGATACGGAGAATAAAAAGACAAAAACGCTAACAGATAATTGGTATGAGTCCAGCTCTCCATCGTTTTCTAAAGATGGTAAATATTTGTATTTTATTTCTAAAAGAATTTTTTCTCCTCAATATTCCGAAACAGAATGGAATCATTCTTATGGAAATATGAACAAGATTTATTTTATTACTCTTCAAGAGAATGATAAAGGGCCTTTTGCTTTAGAAGATGCTGAGGCTTTCTCGGAGAAGAAAGAAACAGAAGAAGAAAAGAAAGATGAAAAGGTAAATGTAATCATTGATTTTGAAAATATAGCAAACAGAGTTGTTGAATTGCCTATAGGTGCAGGTTATTATTGGAATGTAAATGCAGTAAATAATAAAGTTTATTATAATCAATACCGAACTGGTCAAAAGGGCTCTATGATGAAGCTTTATGATTTAAATAAGCAGGAAGAAAAAGAGTTAGGAAAAGATATAGGTTATGAATTGAGCTCTGATAATAAGAAAATGCTCATTAGCAAAAGTGGAAATTATTATTTGATAGACCTTCCATCATCAAAAATTACGCTAAAAAAATCCATTGATAAATCGGAGCTAAAATTATGGGTAAATCGCCATCAGGAATGGCAGCAGATATATGATGAGTCGTGGCGACAAATGCGTGATTTCTTTTATGACCCAGCTATGCATGGCAACAACTGGCAGGCAATGCATGATAAATATTCAGTATTAGTTCCATATGTGAATAATCGTAACGATTTGAATTATATAATTGGTGAGCTTATTGGGGAACTAAATATTGGCCATGCCTATACTGGTGGTGGTGATAAGGCTACGCCTAAGCGTTATAAAACGGGACTTTTGGGAGCTCAAATAAATAGTGATGCTTCAGGATATTTTAAAATTAGTAAAATATTAAAGGGAGAGAATTTTCGTAAGGAATTGCGTTCACCACTTAATGAAGTTGGTTTTAATATTATGGAAGGTGATTTTATAATTGCAGTGGATGGCAAAGATTGTAGAGATTATTCTGATTTTTATGAGCTGATGTTTAATAAGGCAGGGAAATATGTTTCATTAACAATAAACGACCTGGCTTCGAAGACTGGTGCTCGTGAGGTGGTTGTAAAACCTATTGCCGATGAGTCGAAATTGTATTATTATGATTGGGTACAGAATAATATTGATAAAGTAAGTAAAGCCACCAATGGTCAAGTGGGTTATATTCATATTCCTGATATGGGCAGAGGTGGATTAAATGAATTTGTAAAGTATTTTTATCCTCAGCTGAGCAAGAAAGCGTTGATAATTGATGATAGAGGTAATGGTGGTGGTAATGTTTCGCCAATGATTATTGAACGACTGCGCAGAGAGATTACCAGAGCAAATACACTTCGAAATGCTAAAATATCAACGCAAACACCAACAAAAATGATGCGTGGCGAAATGGTGCTTTTGGTAAATGGCTATTCTGCTAGCGATGGAGATTTATTTCCATATAGTTTCCGTAAGCATGGTTTAGGAAAAATAATTGGAACCCGTACTTGGGGTGGTGTTGTTGGAATTAGAGGATCGCTACCATTTATTGATGGCGGCACTCTGAGTAAGCCTGAGTTTGCGAGTTATTCTGCCGATGGT
>JAGLDA010000161.1 GCA_023145955.1 Bacteroidales bacterium | reverse complement strand
CTTGGCAAGCAAATATTTCACCCACTGGGCTATAAATACAATGGAATTGCTGATGCACAACAGATTAGTTATTTAAGTAATCCAAACCAGCAATATTACCCCGCCGGTAACGAATTTTCCCAATACCGCCAAGCAGGCACCTTCGACTTCGATAATTCTCAAGGTGATTATCTAGTGTATTTTCATGAAAACAATACTTCCCTAAGGTATAAGCCTGAGTATAGTGTGAATATTGGATTGGACAATAGTTTACAATGGTTATCAAGTCGCTGTCCTTCCAAATTAGGAGGTGGAGGCAATATTTCTACAGAAAGCACCCTATTAACTCAAGCACAATTGGCACTTAACTCTTCCATAATAATACGCAATATATGGAAAGATGGTGGCAATACAAATCTTGAAAACGAAGTGGAAACCACTCTGCCTTGGGATGTATATGTGGAGTTTAATGGCTTAATTGCAGAGTCGCCTTATTTATCAGACGAAGTATTGATGGCTACTATCAACAATTCTGCCTTTACTTCGCTTATGATAAAGCTAATAATGGTGGCTAACCCACAAGCATCGCATAATGATGAAATAATGGAGGCTATATATAATCGCATACCTGCCTTACCTCAAAGCTATATCGATGCCATTAGAGCTGGCGAATCTTCGGTTTCGCAATTGGAGCTATTGGAAGCCAATGTAAGTGCCAATTATCATTTGGTGCGTAGTATCGAGAGTAATATTATCGATATTTATCGTAGCGATACCATTAATGCAAATGCTTATACTAATATGCTAAGCTATATGATAGCTCGCCCAGGCTTGCAAGATAAATATATGCTTGCAGCTACCTATTTGGCGCATAATGATTTTACGAATATGCAAACAGTGCTAAATGATATTTCTACTACCTTTAGCCTAGATAATAAGGAAACGCTTGAATATCAAAACAATTTGGCTACCTTTGCCATAGCACGCGATATTAAAGAAAACGATAAGCATATGGGCGATTTAAGCGCAACGCAAACCTCTAATCTGGAAACAATTATCAATCAGTCAGGCACCAATCATTCTATGGCATTGGCATTATTGGTATGGAATAACCCCGATATGGAGCTTAATGAGCTTATATTAAAAAAACCAGAAAATGGATCACGGATGGCTGCACCTGAGCAAGCAAAGCGACCAGAAATTACATCACTATTTAAAGTATTTCCTAATCCGGCTAAAGACTATTTTACATTACAGTATAATAGTGATATAGAGCAAATAAAGGGTCTGAATGCTATTATTACTGATATGCAAGGAAAGACCATACGTAAAATCAAATTCAACAATAATAATATAGATGAGTTAATAGATACTCATGAGTTAAAACCAGGGGTTTATTCTATCTCTTTATATGCTTCTGATTTATTAATAGAAGCCCAACGTATTACTATTGTGAAGTAAATAAATATTTATAACACCTCTTGAACTTTAAGGAGGTGTTATATTTTAATTTTTTTTTGTTATGAAATTATTTCCAGTAATAGTTTTTCTGTTTATTTCTTTATTGTCCTTTGCACAAGATTCAACTTATTTCAATAAACTTGTTT
>JAGLDA010000160.1 GCA_023145955.1 Bacteroidales bacterium | reverse complement strand
TTCAGTCCATAGTGGATTATTTAATAATCCATTTTTTAATGTCTATAGAGTTATTGTCCATTACTCTAATAAAATAAATTCCTGAACTTAAATTCAAATCAATGGGAAAAGAGAAGCTGCTATTGTTGATTTGAATATTTTTTCTATAAATAATCTTAGCATTTACATCCATTAATTCAATTGTAGCATGTCCTTCAAAGCCCTCCATATTTACATTTGTAATTCCATTATCTGTAGGGTTTGGATAAATCACAATATTCTTAGAAGAGTTATTCGAAAAGTCAACCATATTCCAATCAAAATATTCTTTCTTACCATCAAAATCTACCTGAACTAGTCTGTAGTATGATTTACCTTCTAGAGGAGAATAGTCAAAAGTTTCGTAATTCAATATTGTATTAGAATTGCCTGCGCCACCAACAGTTCCTATTTCTGTTATGTTTTTTAAATTGTCAGTTCTTTCTATAATGAAAATATCATTATTTTCTTCAGAGGCAGTTGACCACTCAAGTTTTACAGACTTATTGTTTTTTATTGCGCGGAAGTTAATAAGACTAATTGGTAATGGATTATTCTCATTATCAATAGTTCCGAAAGTAAAAGGGCTAAAACTTGATATTCCGTTTACTGTAATGCTTCCACTACCAGGGCCTCCTGATGTTGCATCGTTTCCTTTATCTTCCCATGTACTTCCATTCCAATGCGCAACTCTAAGGTCGGTTGTATTTCCTATACCACTTCTTGTTCCATTATTCCAATAGAGGCTTACGTCAACAGTACTTGCGCCATCGGTTCTGTCCAATTCCCAGGATTCTACTAAACTAACCTTTGTTAAAGGGGCACTATAGGTTGTTGCTGAACCAGGTTCTGTAGCAAAATATTGAGCGGTAAAACTATGTGTTGGATCAGATGGTGCACTTATTCCAATTCCTGCATAATGGCTATTGCCAAAGGTGTCAGTGCCGCCTATAGGAAAAACGAAAGCATCAGCACCGTATTTAATAATAGGTCCATCAATATATGAATTATCAGATACATGATCAACTACAGTAGTACTATTCATTCTTAAAATATTTATATCTGTAGTAATAATGTTGCCATTAATTAGATCTAAGTTATTACCTATTCTAATAGGTATGTTTAGAGTTATTTCATTTGAGGAATTATTGATTCTTAATTTGCGAAAATTTACAATATTAGCAGTACCTATCTTATTAATGCTTTGTGCTGTGTTTCCATCAAATTCGAAAAATCCGCCATCGCTTTCGCCAATATAGAATGCTTCATATGTGTCTATATATAAATCACCACTATGGGTTGAATTAAATTTAGATGCAGGTCTTAGGTGTCCCGATGGGCTAGATATTACAAATGTAACATCATCATTATAATCATTGCCAGCATCGTTTGCTAGCTTTAAATTTCCACTACCACTATTTTTTATCAAGCTTGTTATATTATAAGTGTTTCCGCCGAAACTAGTGTCTAGTGTACTTCCTGTTTTTTCTATTGTTGCTGTTCCATTATATGTTGATGATTTTAAATAAACAGAAGGAGCTTTAAATGATATATTTCCTCCCCAAGTGGATATATCTATATTTAGTTTTCCATTATCGCTCAGATTTAATGTTTGAGCTGTAGTTCCTGTTTGAGTAAAATTCTTGATTTTTAAAGTTCCTTCTGAAAAACCATCAGCATCTACTTTTATGGTTTTACCATCAGATAATGTTGATGAGCCACCACTGTTTCCAAAGAGAATTCCCTTGCAACCTGCTCCATTTGACGCTAAAGTTATATCGCCATTATATTCACTGACACTGTTAAGACTATTGCTACATGAGACATAAGAATCTGTTGCCGTTGCTGTATTTTTAATAGATAAATCACCATTTAATATAATGTCTCCATGATTGCCAAAAAATACTCGCTTATCAGCTCCTGCATTTTTATTGGTTATTATTACATCTCCTGTTATATTAATATCTGAATTTTCATTATTTGCAATGTAAATATTTCCTTTATTTCCTGTTGCTTCATTATTAAAATAACAATCACCTTTGGCAGTTACATCTCCAATATTCCCGAAATAAATTCTTGAAGCAATAGCTGATGAGCTGTTTGTTATTGCTGTAGTGCCATCAACTGTTATGCTAGAACCTTCATTATATGCAATACTAATGTTTGTTGCATTATCAGTATTCGCCACTGTTAAATTGCCTTTAACATTTATCCCAGCTGCTAAATACCCTAAATAAATTTCATCTGTTCCTGAATTAGTTATTGTAAGATTTTTTTCATAAGTATCAGGATCATCACGACTAATACTTAAATAAGATCCACTTGAATTTATAATTGTAGCATTTTCTTTATATATATTTTTATCACCCAAAGTATTATCTATGCCTCCTGTTTTTTCTAATGTAGCAGTTCCTTTATAACTAGTTTCTGTTGTTAATATTTTTGGTGCTTTGAATACTACGTTTCCATTCCATTCGTTTTTGATTTGAGTAAATATAGATGTTCCTGTAGTAGTAATATTTTGTGAAGTGGTGCCGGATTGAGTAAAATTACGAAGGTATAAAGTTCCTGCAGTGAAACCTGAAGCTCCTATTGAAATAGTTTTTCCATTAGCTAATACCCCTTGTCCACCTGAGCGGCCAAAGTTAATCTCTTTGATGCTTGAGTTGTTTAACTCTATATTACCATTATAATTATTTATACTATTAGTTTTATAATTACAATATAGATACGAATCTGTTGCGGAGCTACTGTTAGTGATTTTTAATGTATTATTAAATGTAACATCACCTTCAACACCAAGATAAATTCTACTTAAACTTCCTGTTCCATTATTTACAATGGTAGTAATGCCACCTATAGTTGCTGATGCTGTAGATTTGAGGGCTAAATACACTGTACTATTATCAATTCCTCCGTTCGTAATATTGAGATTACCTCCTATATTTATTGCATTATCATATCCGAGGTACATTTTACTGGTACTAGATGTATTTATATTTACAGTGCAATTACCTGTTATGTTTACCGAACTAGCAGTATGCGAAATGCTTGTTGATCCACAATTCCCATTGCTATTTACTATTAAGTTGCCTGCAATAGTTGTGGTAGAGTTATTATATGCAATAAATACATTGCTAGTACTTGAGTTGTCAACCGTTAAGTCAGCAGAGAAAGTGTCGTCTCCATTATTACCAAGATTAAAATAAGCACTTCCTGTATTTTTTATTGTACAATTGCCAACAAAAGTATTCCCTCCAGCTCCTGTATTACTTCCTGCTCCATTTTTTTCGAAATAGGATGTGCCATTAAATGTTGAGCCACTCAACATTATTTGTGGAGATACAACATGAATATCTGGATTAAATGTAGTCCCTGAGAAAGTTACTCGTGCTGCTGTTCCCGTAAGTGAAATATTGAATGTATTATTACCATTAATTGTGCCTCCAGAAAAGATGCAACTATATGGTCCACTTACTAAGAAATTATAAGTGCTAGTATTTAATGTGCCAGCTGTCATTTTCATAGTAGCCACTGTTATATCCGCGACTAGTGTGCATACACCTGTGCCGTTTGCATCAAAATATACATAATCAGAACTACCAGGTATAGAAGCACCACCACTTCCACCTGAAGAAGTTGACCAATTTATAGTATTATTCCAGTTAGCGCTAGAGCCTGATATCCAATATCTATTTGCTGCATTTGATGAAAATGTGATTAATACAATTAAGAATAAAATTAGTGTAGGACGAATCATGATACTTAGATGTTAAGATAATGTGGTATTATTTTCTTACAAAAGTAATGTAAATTATCTATCTAAGCAATAAATCGGATGTTTTATTTTAAGATGTTCAATGTTTGAAAGTATAGAACCTTTTTTTATGGAAAACTATCTTATGTTCTTAATACTGTCAAATCACATTTTTTCCTACCTTTGGCATTCAAAAATCGATTATAAAAATATTATGATATATAGATCTAAAGCCCCATTGCGCCTAGGTTTGGCAGGTGGAGGTACTGATGTGGCTCCTTATTCCGACATATACGGTGGCGCAATTCTTAACGTTACTATTAATATGTACGCTTATGCAACTATTGTGGAACGTAATGATGGTAAGATAATTCTCCATGCTTTGGATAAGCAGGAACGTTTTGAGTACGACTCTATTGATGAGCTTCCTATTGATGGTGATCTCGATCTTTTGAAAGGTATTTATAACCATATTGTGAAGAACTATTCGCATAAAGCATTATCTTTTGAACTCACTACTCGTGTGGATGCTCCTCCGGGCTCTGGCTTGGGAACGTCTTCTACCTTGGTAGTAGCAATTCTGGGTGCTTTTGCCGAATGGCTTAAACTCCCTCTTGGTGAATATGATATGGCACAAATTGCTTACCGAATTGAGCGTGAGGAATTGGCAATGGCGGGAGGGAAGCAGGACCAATATGCTGCAACTTTTGGCGGTGTTAATTATATGCAGTTTTATGCTGATGATAAGGTAATTGTTAACCCTTTAAGAATTAAGTCTGACTATCTGAATGAACTAGCATATAATCTTGTACTTTATTATACAGAAACATCGCGCCTTAGCTCAAAAATTATTGAAGCACAAAGTAAAAATGTGAATGATAAAAATGAAAAAACCATTGAGGCAATGCATAAGCTTAAAGAACAGGCGTTGCAAATGAAAGAAACTCTACTCAAAGGTGAAATTGATACCATTGGTGAGATTCTTGATTTTGGTTGGAAGCATAAAAAACAAATGGCCAAAGGGATTACTAGCCCATTTATCGATGATATATATGATGCGGCTATAAAAGCTGGTGCTTCTGGAGGTAAAATATCTGGTGCTGGTGGCGGTGGCTTTATGTTTTTTTATTGCCCCAATAATACCCGTGATTCGGTAATTAGAGCTTTGAAAAAATTTGGTGGTGATGCCAAACGTTACGAATTTGTAAATACAGGATTAAGTACTTGGAGCTTTTAAGATAAGTTTTTAAGGGTAAAAGGTGAAATGCGAAGTGCTTCACCCTTCACCCTTCAATTTTCACTCTTCACCCTTTACCACTTCACCTTTATACTATGGTTTACCCAAATAATTTTGAGGAAAAAATAGGATTCATACAAATACGACAAATGTTATCTGCAGCTTGTTTAAGCCCTGCTGGAGTTAAGTTTGTTGATAAAATGAAGTTTATTTCTCACCATGAAGCCTTAAAATCTCGCTTGGATCAGGCTGATGAATTTCGTGAGATGATGCTTATGGAGACGGGATTTCCTGCTAGCAATTTCATGGATTTGTCTGATGTGCTTAACTACCTTAATACCGATGGAATAGCAATTGCAAGAGATGAGTTTTTTGATCTAATGCTTTCACTAAAAGCGATACTTAATGTAAAGAATTATATTGCCAAGCGAAAGGATGCCTATCCAAATATAGCAAAGCTATCCCGACAAGTTGTTTTTGATGCCAATATTGTTGCCGTTATGGAAAAAATAATGGATCATAAAGGTGATATTAAGGATAATGCAAGTCCTGCTTTATTCGAAATTAGGGCTCAGATGCATAGGCTTACAGCTTCCATGCGCAATGCAATACAGAAGAGTCTTCGTACAGCAAAGACCAATGGTTGGGCTCGTGACGATGCTGAGGTTACTATTCGAAATGGCCGTGCTGTAATTCCAATGCTTGCCGCTGATAAACGCAAAATTAAAGGCTTTATTCACGATGAGAGTAATACCGGTCAGCTGGTTTATCTTGAGCCAATGGAGCTTTTTGATACCAATAATGAGCTTCGAGAGCTCGAAATTGCAGAAAATCAAGAAATACTAAGGATTCTCTTGAATTTTAGTGATAGTATTCGTCCTGATATAGAAGCCTTATTGATGGCTTATCGATACCTTGGAATGATTGATTTTGTGAGAGCAAAAGCTAATTTAGCAATTAAAATTGGTGCTATTAAGCCAATTATTAATTCTAATGATGAGTTTAAATGGCGCGAGGCTAGTCATCCTCTTCTTATGCTATCGCATGCCGAAAAAGGCAAAAAAGTTATCCCATTGGATATAGCTTTAAGTGCTGAGAATAGAATTTTGATTATCTCGGGTCCAAATGCTGGGGGTAAATCTGTTTGCTTAAAAACGGTTGGCTTGCTGCAATATATGTTGCAATGTGGACTTTTGGTTCCCATGCGCGAGAATTCAGAAATGCGCCTTTTCGACGATATGTTTGTGAATATTGGTGATGAGCAATCCATAGAAAATGACCTTAGTACATATAGTTCACATCTTGTAAATATTAAAAAATTCCTTGATAAAGCAAAAAGTAATAGCCTTTTTCTAATTGATGAATTTGGTGCTGGAACTGATCCTGCCATTGGTGGTGCTATTGCTGAGGCTTCTCTGGAAAAACTTAATCAGAAAAAATCCTATGGCGTAGTTACTACTCATTATAGTAATCTTAAAGCTATGGCCAAAGATGGTAATGGAATTGTGAATGGTGCCATGCTTTTTGATACCAAAGAGCTTAGACCTTTATATAAACTGAAAATTGGAAAACCAGGCAGTTCTTTTGCCTTCGAAATTGCTCGTAAAATTGGTCTTAGCGAAGATATTCTTCGTAGCGCAAGGCATAAATCTGGACGTAAGGAAATTGATCTCGACCAGCGATTGCAAGAGTTGGAATATGAAAAGGAGCTATTGGAGAAAAAACAATCGGAGCTAGAATTTACCGACGATGCCCTTAAGGAATTAGTTGATAAATACGAAAGCTTAAATTCTAAACTTCAGGCAAATAAGCAGCAGATTATTTATGATGCCAAGGCTGAAGCTAAAGAAATTCTTAAAGATGCCAATCGTATTATAGAGAAGAGTGTTAGGGATATTAAGGAAAGTAAAGCTGATAGTAGTAAACTGAAGGAAGTACGAAAAGAGGTAGAATCCAAAAAACAGGAAATAAATATAAGCTTAGAGAAAAAAGTTAAAAAGCATAAATCAGTAGTAGTTTCAACTAAAGAGGCTGCTACTAAAACCAATGTTAGTGTATTAGAAGATAACCCTGAGATTGGTGATGATGTTAGAGTAATAGGTCAAGAAACAGTTGGTACTTTGGAACAAATAAAGGGCAAAAATGCTTTAGTGAGTTTTAATTCTTTAATGGTTTCTGTGAAGTATGCTAAGCTAGAAAAAGTGAGAGTGAAAAAGATTAAAAGAACTGGCAATGCTAATCACTTTAGCGGTATTCTTAAAGAAATACATAATAGGTCATTGAACTTTAACCAAAATATTGATGTGCGAGGGATGAGAGCAGAAGAGGCTCTTATTTTTGTTAAAAATTGGATTGATGAAGCTATTCTGATAAGCTCTAAAGATTTGGAGATTTTGCATGGTACTGGCAATGGAATTTTGAGACAGATTATTCGTGATTACTTAAGCTCCTTACGCGAAGTTGATAAATTTGCCGATGCACATATCGATTTTGGTGGTGGTGGAAAAACTATTATTAAAATGAAATAAGCCTGTCCGTTATGAGATATGTTGATTAAAGCAATAAGTAGCGCATATGGCTTATGTTGTTAATCTGCTTTGCGAATCCTGAAAAGACATTAATATATATTCCAATTCTTAAATTTGTAAAAAAGTAGGAGCATATATAGTTTACATTAATTAAACTTTACAGATTATAAAGAACAAAATCTGTTAAAGGCGTACAAATATGAATTACCATTTCTGTAAGCTATGGATGCTGTATGAATCTTGTATGCAACTTTGTAGAAGTTGAACGAATCATGCAAAGTGGAAAGATGTGAATATGTACTTAGGTAGTTTATTACTTATCTATTTAATACCAATTCTATTTAAATATGGATAAATAGTACAAACTAAACAATAGCTAAAGAATACTTCTAAAGCTGTTAGGATGATAAATATTGCAGTGATTGATGTTGCAACTATCGGGAAATTAAGTAATTGAAAGCCAATAATCATTAAAGAAAAAACTAGTCCAAATTTGGAGGCAAGTTTCTTAGGTCCAGCATTTACTTTATGTTGTTTTATATCCATTACTTTCATGGATTTACGAATAACCATACAAACAGGGCTATTTTTTATTCCAAGAAATACTCTAATGGCAAAATCAGCTGTAACAATATATATTAGCCAGTTCCATGGTGTTGCAACTGATAGTACTAATATTGTGAGAACAAATGATGCATTAACTTTTATCAACTTTGTATCTACTGTTTCTGATATAATTGGGCAATATTTTTCCATAGAATTGTAAATTTTTACAAATGTAGATATTAATATCATCTGTGTTAGTCGTATAACGTAATATAAAACAGTATTATGGTTTTTTAAGGTTTAATATATTCAGCTGACTGTTAGCGTGTTGAATTTGATGCAAGAAGCTTTGTTAGATGTTAGCTTTCTAATTATGAATTAGCTTATAATTATTGAAAAAGTTTTCATAATATCGACCTAAAAATAAAATATTTTTGTCTTTTAGGAGTTACTATAACTTAAGAATCAGAATAAGACATAAAGTATTGAAAATACGTAATATATACATATCATCTTTTCTTATAATTCTATTATTAATCTTTGGAAGTTCTTGTTCTACAAAAAAGAATAAGTGGAATAGGCGTGCATTTCATAATGTAACGGCACATTATAATGCTTATTTTAATGGAGAACAGGCACTAAAAGAGGCCAAGAAGAATATTGAAGAAAATCATATTGATGACTATACTGAAGTGCTTGATGTTTTTCCGCTAGGAACAACTGAGAGTATTATGTCTGCGAGTTCTAATTTGGATAGATCCATCACAAAAGCTTCCCTTGTTATTCATAAACATAGTATGTATTTCCGTAAAAAGGAAGAAGTTAAGTGGGTGTATTATAGTTATTTAATGATGGGTAAGGCTAAGTTCTATAAACAAGAATACGGAACTTCAAAGCAAATTCTAGGATATATAATGACTCGCTACCCCAAGGAAAAGGTAAAGCAAGAAGCTATAATGTGGATTGCTTTTAATGAGAGTGTGGAGGGAAATTATAGTAATGCGATTTCGCAACTTGATGGTATACGAGCAAAGGTTAATAATGGTGAAGTTAGTAAGGATGCATATCGTATGTTGCCAAGGATATATGCCGATATTTATGTACGATTGGGGAATTATAAATCAGCGATTCCACATATACGAGTAGCAATTGAAAGAGCTAAGTCTAAAGATAGAGCACGTTTATTTTATATCCTTGCTCAGCTGGAACAAAATTTAGGAAAATTTAAAGATGCTACAAAGCATTATTTGCAAGTTTTGAAGAAAAACCCTACTTATAAAATGGACTTTAATGCTCGTATAAGTATGGCAAATAGTTTTGATGGTGGCGATTCTAAGGAAGTTATGAAACAACTTCGTAAGATGCTCAAGGATATAAAAAATGTAGAATATCAAGACCAAATATATTTTGTGATGGCCAAGGTTGCTCTTAAGAATAAGAACAAAGATGAGGCTATAGGGTATTTGAAATTATCGGTACAACAGAGTGTGAGTAATAATAAGCAAAAGGCATTCAGTGCAATGAAACTTGCTGAGATATATTTTGAGGATCAACAATATCAAAACTCACAAGCGTATTATGATAGTACTATGTTGTTTCTGCCAAAAGAATATCCTGATTATGATAAGTTAAAATATAGAAAGGATGTATTGACGGAGCTTGTGCAAAACCTAGTTATTATTCAGACGGAAGATAGCTTGCAAGCACTTGCAAATATGAGTCAGCGCAAAAGAAATAAGCTTATTGATAGTTGGATAGCAGCGGAGGTTGAAGCTGAGAAATTAAAGCAAAAACAAGAGCAGGAGCGACAGGAACAATTACAGTTTATGGCTGAGAATGAACGAAGCGATCCTCGGCAGATGCGTTCGGTAACTGATAAAGGTGGAACTAAATGGTATTTTTATAATCCTGTTTCATTAACTACTGGAAAGTCTTCGTTTATGGCTAAATGGGGAAGGCGTAAGCTTGCTGATAATTGGCGTATTAGTGTAAAGGAAAGTATGGATTTTGAAAGTAGTGATGACGATGATGATGCGCAAGGAAGTGATACAACAAATAGTACAACAGACAAAGTAAGTACTAATCCTAAATCTAGAGGGTATTATATGCAAAACATCCCTTTTACTGAGCAGGAAATAGATTCGTCTAATGCTAAAATTGAAATTGCTCTTTTTAATGCCGGGTCAATTTATAAAGAAAAACTATTAAATAATCCTAAAGCAATAGAGACTTTTGACGAATTATTTAGAAGATTTCCTGAAGGGAAGAATACTGCACATGCTTATTATGATATGTATAGGATGTATCATATTGATGGGAATAATAGCGATGCTAGATTTTATAAAAATAAGTTGGTGAAAGAATATCCAGATAGTGAGTATGCAAAGATGCTTACTGATCCTAATTATTTTAAAAAGATGCAAGAGGATGCTGATAAAGTAAAGGTATATTATAAAACTACTTATGCTCTTTATTTAAGTAATAAATATTCAGCAGTAAAAGAGAACTGTGCTAAAGCTAAGGTTGATTTTCCTGATAATAAGATAGAATTATCAAAGTTTGAAATGCTTAATGCAATGAGTGTTGGGCATACTTCTGATACAGCTTCATTTATTTTAGCTTTGGAGGTAGTGGTGAACGATTACCCAAATAGTGATGTTAAGATAAGGGCGGAAGAAATGATTGCTTTGCTTAAAATAGAAGCAAGAAAAGATGAGGGAGGTGAGTCTGATCAAGGAGAAGATGCAACAAAAGGTGAAGAAAGTAGCGAGTCAGAGCTTATAGGGTCTGATGGGAAGCCATCTATTTTTATATATGAGCCTGAGGCAACGCATATGTTCTTAGTATTGGCAGATAAGAGAAATGTAAAAATTGGAGAGCTTAAAAATAGAATATCTGATCATAATAGTAAATATTTTGGAACAAAAAATTTAACAGTCTCAGCTATTCCTATTAATAAGGATGTACTATTGGTAGGAGTTAGCAATTTTACAAATGAAGAAAAAGCTTTGAAATATTTTAAAACTACAAAGCGAAATAGTTTGCTCTATTCATTATTGAAGAAAAATGGAGGAAATTACTTTATTATTTCGGAAGGAAATTATAGTAAACTGTATAAATCTAAGGATTTAGATGGTTATTTGAAGTTTTATAAAAGATATTATCCTAATAGTAAATAGTTTTATAAGAAATAAGGAATAGATTTGGTATATTTGCCAAAGAATAAAGAAACACACAAAAAATAAGTAAAGTGAACGATAGCATAGTAATAATTCCAACGTATAATGAAAAGGAAAATATCGAAGCCATTATTAGGAAGGTATTTTCATTAAAAAAATCATTTGATATTTTAGTTGTCGAAGATAACTCCCCTGATGGTACTGCCGATATAATAAAAACGCTTATGAAAGAGTTTCCTGAGCAATTGCATATTGAAGAACGTAAAGGAAAATTGGGATTAGGAACGGCATATATTCATGGATTTAAGTGGTCGTTAGAGCGCGGTTATGATTATATTTTCGAGATGGATGCTGATTTCTCACATAATCCTGAAGACCTTGAGCGCCTTTATAATGCTACTGCTGTAGAAGGTAATGATGTGGCAATAGGCTCCCGATATATTACAGGAGTGAATGTAGTTAATTGGCCAATGGGTAGAGTGCTTATGTCGTATTATGCATCGGCTTATGTGCGCCTAATTACAGGTTTGTCAATTAGAGATACCACTGCAGGTTTTATGTGTTATAAAGCGGATGTATTGCGCAATATTGGTTTGGATAAAATTAAGTTTATAGGATATGCTTTTCAGATAGAAATGAAATTTACATCGGTTAAGATGGGCTATAAAGTAATAGAAGTACCAATAATATTTACCGACAGAACTCTTGGTGAAAGTAAAATGAGTAGCTCAATTTTTAAAGAAGCAATATTTGGAGTAATGAAACTTCGTTTTAAGAAAATACCTAAAATAAGTAGTTAATGAATATGGTAAAATAGTAAACTAATGCTTTACCGATATGATGGATCCTACAGAGAAAAATTGGATAGAAAAATATTTCGAACTTCGCTCGGAGTTTGATTTTTGCTCTAATTTAAGTTCTGACTTACCATTTGAGCAGAAATTATATAAATACCTTCAGCCTTCAGGAATAATTTATGGACATCCCATTGATTTGCCAAAAGAAATAGTAATTGATACTACTGAATGGCCAGTTAAAGAGCGTTTGCAGGTAATTCTTTTGGAAAGTTTATTGGCTACATACTTATTAAAAAATAATATTAAAGGTGGTATTGAGGATTTAAATAATGCAGTTAGTGAAATAGAATCCTTTTATACAAAAACTAAACCTGAACTAACAAAGAGAAGTTTTTTTGAAAGTAAAACAAGGTCTAAGTTATTTGTTTTGGAAAAAGTTTTTTCTAAAAGAGTTAATGTAAAGGCTGAGTGGAATACTAACTTTTGGCAGGGGTTCTTTCATAATATTTTACTTTTTAGTGATGTTATTGCTTTTATTGAACATTTGAATAAACCTGAATTATCATCTACAGATTTAGTGGGTTATTTAAAGAATATGCATGTTCAAATAATTCATCTTTTATCCATAAATCTTAATATTAATAAGGACACTAAGGAAGTTAATGTAAAGTATTTTCACTATTTTGTGGAATCCACAATATTGAATAAAGAGGATAAAAAAGAGGCCTCAAATTGGCATAAAGAGTCATACGAGAGTAAATTTCAATATAATTATAATAAAACCTCATGGTTGAAGCGTAAGTATCTTCTAGACCTTGTAGCACTTAGTGTTTGGGCAGATCAAAGTGTGTCGTTTCTCGAAAAAGAAATGATGGCAGATTTAGCGCAAAGGTTAGAACTAGATGAGGTTGAGCTAGATGAAAGTGGATTTGCTGTAGAGAGTTTTGTGCTTTGTAAATGGAATAAGGTTCATTATCTGCAAAAAAAGCAATCGTATTTAGTGCTCTCTAAACGTATAACTAAGCGCTTACAAAATATTATACAGAAATATAGCGGTTTTATTAAAACTGAAATTGCTGAAAATAATGAACTGATAGAATTGCTTAAAATATCGCAGGAACGCAGCTTAAGTATTGAGGAGAAAGATAAAGTTAGGATTCAATTGGTAGATATTCTAAAGTTTGTTCCCACATTTGCTATGCTTGCAATGCCTATGCCTCTTCTCACCATACCAATTTTATTAAAAATATTGCCAAAAGAAATGTTTCCTTCTAGTTTCAACCCTAATGCTCTTACTATACCTCGAAATAGAAAGAGAAATAGTATTGTTGAGGGCTAATTGATGCAGTTATACTCTTCAATCCATCTAATTTAAATTACAACCCTTCAGCCATTGATTCCAAATAGGTATTACCTCAGGATATGACAATAATAACTCTTAGGCGCAGATTATATAGATTGATTATGATAAAAATGATTTCATCATTGCTGAAATAAATCATCTAAAACAATAATAATCAGTGTCTAAAAAAAATAATTGTAATTAGTATAGTCTCGGATACGTTCATGTAAATATGCTAATATATATTAGCCTAGAATAGTTTTCTTGTAGTATTCTATAATTAATAGAAAATTACCTATGTACATCGCATTTTTTTGAAATTCATTAACCTAGTACAAGCCAGGAAGGCAGATACATAAAAGAACTTTAGTCAGACCCGATAGTATTTATCTATGAAAACACCCCAGAAATGGGTGGGAATGAGCGAAAACTGGGCGTGCTATGGCAGGAGTTTCAAAATTATTTTATTTTCAATAAAGGCGTTTACGTCTGCAATTAATGACATAGGATTATTTTCGCTCTTGTCCATTTGCTGTTAGCGAGAGTAGAAGATAAGTTTCTTATCTTTTGTCGAGTGTAGCAAATTGAACGTTAGTATTTTTTTCCTGCCTGCGGTAGGCAGGTTTCGTTTGGAATTTATACTGAGCTTGCCTGCA
>JAGLDA010000016.1 GCA_023145955.1 Bacteroidales bacterium | reverse complement strand
TTGAACCATTTAAACTTTTGAACTTTTGAACCTTTAAGCCTTTAAACCTTTAAAAAATAAAATATTAATAATTATTAAAACAAAAAAGCATGAAAGTAATTAAATTAATGGCACTATTGCTAATAGTAAGTATCAGTGCAAGCGCGCAAATGACTGGAAAACAAATAGTAGAAAAGGCTTATAATCTTCCTTCAGGTGAGGATGTTACTTCTGTTCTTACAATGACTTTAACTAATAAAAGTGATCAAACAAGAATTCGTAAAATTCAACAATATTCCAAAGAATTTGGTGATGTAGAAAAGAGTGTTATGTTCTTTTTATCTCCTGCAGATGTAAAAAACACATCATTTATGAACTGGAGCTATGATAGTGACAAATCAGATGATCAATGGATTTATTTACCTGCACTTAAAAGGGTTAAAAGAATCTCTAGTGATAGCAAAAGCGACTATTTTATGGGATCAGATTTTACATACGACGATCTTGGCGACAGAAAACTAGATGCCGATAATCACAAATATATTAAGGAAGAGGCTGTTGATGGTCATGCTTGTTATGTGGTAGAGTCTATATCCAAAGATGAAGAATATATTTATTCTAAAACAATAACCTGGATTCGTAAAGACAATTTTGTGGGCATGAAAAAAGAGTTTTATGATGAAGATGGGGATTTACTTAAAATCTTAACTATTAAAAAGGTTGAAAAAATTGAAGGATTTTGGGTAATCTCTCACTCAGAAATGAAAAGTATCCAAAAGAATCATAAAACTACAATTCAATTATCAAATATCAAAATTAATACTGGGGTTTCAGCTTCTAAGTTTTCTGAAAGAATGATGACTAGGGGAATATAAACACAAAAATAATTATTGTGAATAAAATAGCTGCAATATTTTTATTTCTACTATTGTCTACAGGTACCGCTTTAGGGCAAAAGGATACAATTATAGAAATCCCTAAGATTAATTTGGCAACTATAGCACAGGAAAATAGTGGAAATAGCTATATTACTTTTCCTACGGATATAGGGAATATTGAACCTTTATGGTTTGAGGGCAACATAATACCTAACTTTAATGTAAGAGTGAGTAAAGACTCTCGCCTTATGGGAGTTATTACACCACAAATTATAATAAGGATGTATCAATACGAATCGTTTCCTGTACAAACGCCTAGTTATATTCCGCAGTTGACAGTATACTATTCCTTAAGTTCGAAGAATAAAGCAAAGAGCTTTAGTGCGTTCGGAAAAATTGCACATCATTCAAATGGACAAGATGGAGCTTTTTATTTAGCGAATGGCGAGATAAATACGAAGAATGGGAGTTTTGCAACAAATTATTACGAATTAGGATTAATACGAACCAAATATAATAAACAGTTTAATGCAGTACAGTTTTTCTCCTCTTCTTTCGAGGTGCATCCCAAAGGTTTTTCTATAGACGAATTGGATGGTATATATAGCAAATACAGATGGAAAAACTTAATATCGTTCTTTAAATTACCCGAAAACAACAATAAAGCGAGCATGTCCCTCAAAGGAGAGTTTATGTGGATGCTTGATGATATAAATAATTGGGATGTAATTTCTTTAAATAGATTAAATATTCGATTAACATTTTATTATCATCCTAAATTTATGGAAGACATCGGGTTCTTTACTCAAATATATCATGGAATGGATTACTATAATATTTATTTTAATCACCAAATATCGGTAATACGATTCGGTATAATGACTGAAAAATTAAGATTTTAAAACACAATAATATGAACACAATAAAACTAAGTTTAATAATAGCTATGCTGTTTGTAACAGTGGGAGTACTAAGAGCCCAAAATGTCGACATGTCGGGTTTTGTTCGTACTTATGAAGGTGTAGATTTTAAAGAGGGGAATTTTCTAATTACTCAGCAAACCTTGAATCTAAATTTTGCAAAACGTGGAGAAAAAGTGGCTTTTAAAGCTAACCCAATGCTTTTTTTATATAATTCGGATAGTTTAAACTTTACCATGAGAGAGCTATACGTGGATATGTATTTCGATAATTTTGACCTTCGTATTGGCAAGCAGCAAGTAGTATGGGGTAAAGCAGACGGAGTTTTTATTACAGACATCGTTTCTCCTTTAAATCTCAGCGAATTTTTACTTCCCGATTTTGATGAAATACGAACTGGTGTTATTGCTGCCAAATTAGATTACTATATTGGCAGTGGAACCATTGAGGCAATATATATTCCTCAGTTTACTCCCACTATTCGCCCATCATCAAATTCAATTTGGTATATCCAGCCTGATTTTCCTGTAGCACCTACCTTCAATTGGAGTAATAGCGAAATAACTCCTTCTTTAGAAAATAGTGAGTTTTTCTTAAAATACTCCCAAATGACTTCAAAAATAGACTTTGAGATAATGGGCGGCTATACTTGGGACGACTCCCCCACTATGCATGTGCAGAAAGTGTTTGGAAAAGATACGTCTACAATGCCTCCAAAACCTTACTTAAAAGATTTGATAATAACTCCTGAACATCATAGACTTACAGTTGCCGGTGGATCTTTTAGCTCCGAAATTAAAGGAGTTATTCTACGTGGTGAAGCAGCTTACTATAACGGTAAATACTTTCAAACTGAGGATATGAATGCAGAAGATGCAGTAATTCAAAAAGACTATTTAAACTATGTGGTGGGTTTGGATTTTAATATTGGATCCGTAAAATTAAGCGCGCAATTTATTCAGAAGTATATTATAGATTATGACGACCTTATGATGGATGATGAAATAAATAATATGGCAACAGGGCTTATTCACTATGATATGTTACGTGAAACTCTGCATCTAGAGTTATTTTCGTATATCGGCCTAACTAATGGCGATGCACTTATTCGCCCTAAAATATCTTATGATTTTGACGATAGTTTCAATATCCTATTTGGAGCAAATATATTTGTTGGAGATGAAGAAGGCCAATTTGGGCAATATAAAGACAACTCTATGATTTACACAAAGATAAAGTACAACTTTTAATAACCATTTTTAAAACTTAATCAATTATGAAGAACACAATCAAATTATCTTTAATTGTAATATTTTTTATTACAGTAGCAAGCATTATTTCTTGCAATAAAGACAACGAAAATGATAATAACGACAATACCCCTATAACTTCGGAAATAAGTAAAGCCGAAGCAGACGGGTTAATTTTTATGAGAGAAGAAGAAAAACTTGCTCGTGATGCATACATCTATATGTATAATGAATGGGGTGCTAATATATTTAATAATATTAGTAAGAGCGAACAAAAACACATGGACTTGCTGCTTAAAAGACTAGAGCAATACAATTTAACAGATAATGTTAGTCCAGATACTGGGGTATTTAATAATACTGATTTACAGGATTTATATGATCAACTAATTAGTTATGGAAAAGATTCCCTAGTTGCAGGACTAATTGTAGGCGCAACAATTGAGGAAGTTGATATTATTGATTTAGAAAAATATATACTAGAAACTAATAATGAGGACCTAAAATGCACATATGATGTTTTACTATTAGGTTCTAGAAATCACCTAAGGGGTTTTATCAAGAATTTGGATAATAATAGTTATTCGTACTCTCCTCAATTTTTATCTCAAGATGCATATGATGCTATTATAAATGGCTCACATGAATCAGGACATTCTTGTGACTAATAAAATTAATTTATGAAATTACTAATAAGTATTCTAGCTCTACTAATAAATTTAAGCGTTTTTTCTCAAAATGCCGATGATATTATTGGCAGATACCACTTGCCCAACTCTATTGATGTAGAGCTCTATAGAGTTGGCGACAAATATTTTGGCAAAATAATAAAGCTTAATAATTTTGAAAATGGGCAAATTTTAGATATAAATAATCCCGATAAAACCAAAAGAAATAACTTAATTCTAGGAATGGAAATCATTAAAGATTTAGAGTTTGACGTTATTGAAAAGCAATGGATAAACGGTAGTATGTATGGTGCAGAAAAAGGGCTAGTATTCAATTTAGAAATAACAAAATACCGCGAAAATGAAATTGAAGTAGTGGGCTCAAAATACATCTTCTGGAAAACACTAACTTGGATTAAAATTGAATAAATATAGAATTTATTTTAATCATTAGAATATTGTAATAATTTATATTCATAATATTTGTACTTTTACGAGTTCAATAACTAAGCTATTACAACACTAATGTATCGAATATTACTAACAATATCATTACTTTTTGTAAGTTATTTCTCTGTATCACAACAAAGTACGGGCTTACTTCCTATTGAGAAATACAATTCTGATAACCTAGGAGCACAACCTCATTGTTTCGCTTTTGCTCAAGATTCACGAAATGCAATTTACGTTGGAAATAAAGACGGATTGCTTGTATATACTGGTGTTTGGAACAAATATATTACAAATAATGCTACTGAAATAAGGGGTCTTGCGGTTGCTTTTGATGGTAATATATATATTGGAAATGAAAATGGCTTTGGATATTATACCCCTAATGATACAGGCATTTTTGTTTATCACCCCTTAGATACACTCCTTTCTGAAATTCAACAGAAGGAAGTTACAAAAACTCAAATTGTTATAAGTAAAGATTCTTCTGTATATTTTGTTTCAGGAAATTATTTATACAAATATCACAATAAGCATATTACTACCATACATACTGAAAACGAGATTAGTAATATGACGGTGGTAAATAATCAGATTATTGTTGTAATTAAAAGTAAAGGTCTATACAAACTACTGGATGAAAAACTAATCCCCCTACTTACTGATGAAAAATACTTTACTGAAGAAAATTCTGTAAGAAAGTTTAATATTGGTTCATTTCAAGATTTTGGTGATAATAAAATACTATTTATAACAAATAATAAGAATAAAAAAGAACTTAGAATACTAGATTTAGAGACTCACAAAAGCACCCTTTTCAATACTCAGCTCGATAGCGTTATAACAAAAATTAAAGTTCAGGGCTTTCTTGTTATGCAAAACTCCTTAATAGCATTAAGGATTGAAAACAAAGGGATTTATATAATCGATAACGAAGGTAATTTTATAAGAAAGATTGATAAATCCACTGGTTTACAGAGCGATATTATAGAAAGCCTATTTCTAGATAAAAACAAAATCCTATGGGCGGCTCATAAAACAGGAATTAGTAGAATAGATATTTTCTCTAATTATGAATATTTCTCTCTAGAGAAACTTGGAATAAAAAACGCTATTGAAGATATAAAAACCTATAATGACACTGTGTTTTTTGCGGTACAAAATCAATTATCGTATCTAGAAACAAGTTCATTTGACAATAACCATAAGCTTTGCATTGATGAGATTAATAAATTAAGCAACCCAAAAATTCTTCCTATAGAGGGTAATCTTAGCAAAGGGAAGAGCTGCTATAAATTGCTAAACTTTAATCTTGATGAATATAAAAGTTTACTTTTTATTACATATAATAATATTGTTGAAAAAAAGCCTGATGGAAGCACCCGCTTAATCTATAACGAATCAGCATATACATTATTTCAAGATAAAAAAGACCCCCGAAGGGTGTGGGTTGCTCTTTACCCAAGAGGTTTATCTAGTATGTATTACAAGGATGATGAATGGATTGATGAAGGTCTTATTGAAAATACATCATATCAAATCTATGATATTAATGCTGATAAAGAGAATAATATATGGATGGGGACTTATGGTTTATTAAAGCTCAACACTCCTGTATTTGATAATAATAAAATTATAAATGCTAATGTTGTCGAATTTGATACCACAAATGGACTATCTGCTAATGACACATACATAATACATAGGGATAACGATAAAATATTTTTTGCCTCAGATAACGGGCTATATGAATTTAATAATGAAACTAATAGCTTTACGCCAAGTTCTCATTTTGGCAATTGGATCAAGAATCATTTCACACTAAGGTTTCATAAGGACCTCTATGGCAAAACATGGACTGTTAGCTACCCAAAAGATAAAGATAAGATATTTATCAAAAGTTTTAGTCCAAATTCTGAAGGCTCCTATTTCATGAATACAGAGTTTTCCAAACAAATAAAGGCACGGAAATTTTTTGCTTTTCATTCATTTCAAGGTGGTCTATTGGCAGCGGGTGATTTTAGCGTAGTAAAGCTTAAAAACATTACAACTATAGACACTTTTTCTACAGTAAATATATTTATTAATAAAATAGAAAAAACCAATAAAAAAACCATTTTTGGTGGAACTTATACAAATTCATCAGGAGAAATCATTTCTTCGCAAAGCAACAATTCAATTCCTATACTAGAATATAAAGATAACAACTTAGTTTTCGCGTTTTCAGGAATAAGCAACAAAGTGTCTAGTAATTTGGAATACCGTTGGTGGCTTGAGGGCAATGATGAGCATTGGGAGCAGTGGAATTTGAAGACAGAGGTACGTTTTACAAATCTTCATGAAGGGGATTATACTTTTTGGGTACAAACTAGGGACATTTATGGTAACGAAAGCGAAAAGCTGAGCTATTCCTTTACAGTAAATCCTCCTTGGAATAGAACTATTTGGGCATTTATTGTCTATTTTATTTTATTCATTGCTTTTGTTTGGGGTGCAATACAATACTCTACTCGAAAATTGAAACTTATAATAAATGAAGCTACTGCAGAAATTCAGAAACAAAAAAGTGATATAGAAACTAAGAGTGAAGAAATAGTAAGTAGCATACGCTATGCACAGAGAATTCAGGAAGCTGTTATTCCAAATGTAAGTCAGATGAATAAATCCTTCCCTCATCATTTTGTATTATGGAAACCTAGAGACATCGTTAGTGGTGACTATTATTGGATGATGGAAAAGAATGGCAAGATATTACTTGCTGCTGCAGATTGCACTGGGCATGGTGTTCCGGGAGCATTTATGAGTATAATGGGTATTTCATTCCTTAATGAAATTGCAAATAATCCATTGGTACAAAGTGCATCTGCCGCCCTTGATATGCTACGCCAAAATGTAATAACATCGCTAAATCAAGAAGGCTCTACAACCGATACCAAAGATGGTATGGATATGTCGATATGTGTTTACGATTTTAATGAAATGACAATGGAGTATTCTGGAGCATATAATCCTATGTATATGATTCGTAATGGTGAACTTAGTATTATTAAGGCCGATAGAATGCCTATTGGTATTCATGAACGTGACAAAAATGCTTTTACCAATATCAAGTTCAATATTCACAAAGGCGATATATTCTATATCCTTAGTGATGGATATATCGATCAGTTTGGTGGCGAAAAGGGTAAAAAATATATGACCAAGAGATTTAAAAAACTAATACTTGATATTCATGAGAAACCGATGGCCGATCAAAGAGAAATTCTTTGGCAAAATCATATTGATTGGCGTGGTGATATTGAACAAATTGACGATATTATTGTAATTGGGGTAAAAGTATGATAGAAATAGTTGATAGCAATAAAACATCTCCCGCTGTAGATTCGCTATATAATTCACCCAAATTAGTTGCTGAATCTATAGAAAATATTTCGATTTTCGATAACCACTTATTAGGGGTAGAATCTTTTGAGCCAATCGTAATAATTAGCAACACCTTTAATTCATTTCTATATTGGCTGCTTGGCATTAGTATCCTAATTACAATTGCTAAAATAGGCTATTATAAACAATTTAAACTAAGTCTTTTATCTAATTTTAGTTTGCGTAATTATTCAATATTACAGCAGTTTGGCTCTACTATTAGGCATCCCATGAATGCTATCTTATTACTAGCATATATTTTGTGCACATCATTGTTTTTAAGCCTTGTATCCTTTGATTATGTAAGCAAAGAAATATATACTGTAAATACCCTAATCCTTCAGAACATAATAATCGTGAGTGGCATTTTTTTCACAACAACACTTATTGCTGAAATATTCAGGTATCTATTCCAAATTGACTCACTAATATATACTTATTATGAAAGCACTGTGCAGTCTTATAACCTTTCGGCAGTAGTATTAAGTATAAGTATGTGGTTTATTATATTTTCAGGAATTAATGTAGCTTCACATGCAGTTTTATTAATAATATCGTTACTCTATATTCATAGAATCTTTAACATACTGTTACACATTCGAATGAAAAATAAATATGGATTGTTTCATTATATTATCTACATTTGCACGGTCGAAATTTTACCTTTGATTATTGCTATAAAGCTATATTTTATAATGGTTTTATAGATATTGTAAATATCCTTTTACACAAGAATATTACAATTTTAAAGGTGCTTTAGACAAGAAAAAAGAAATAGTACAATTAAAAAACTACAATTTTGAAAATTAAAAGTATCCTTATTTCTCAACCGAAACCTGCAGATTTAGAAAAATCTCCTTATACAAAACTTACTGAAAAGCATAAGCTTACTGTTGATTATTTTAAGTTTATTAAAATAGAAGGAATCCCTTCTATAGATTTCAGAAAAGCACGTACAAACATTCAAAGTTACTCTGCAGTAATTTTCACTTCACGTCAGGCTGTTGATCATTTTTTCAGAATAGCTAAAGAGCTTCGAATTGAAGTTTCTGAGGAGTTGAAGTACTTTTGCATGTCTGAATCAACGGCATATTATTTACAGAACTATGTTCAGTATCGTAAAAGAAAGATTTTTCACGGTGAGCGTACGTTTATGGATTTGATGACTATTATCAAAAAACATCCAGATGATAAATACCTATTTCCATGTTCTGAGACTCACAAAATGGATCTTCCAAATGCTCTTACAAAAGAGGGAATAGACTTTACTAAGGCAATTATTTATAAAACTTCAGCATGTGATTTATCAAAAATCAATGTTAAAGAATATGATATGCTTGTATTTTTTAGCCCATCAGGGGTAAAATCATTAATAAAAAACTTCCCTGATTATCAGCAAGAAGAGCAAATCATTGCTACTTTTGGAAAAACAACAACTGACGCCGCAAAGGTTTTGGGACTTAATGTTAGTATTGCAGCCCCTACCCCAAAGGCTCCGTCAATGTCAATGGCTATTGAGAATTTTGTAAAAGAAACAAACAAAAGAAAACGATAAATATTTATTATAAATAATATAAAAACCATCCTATGGATATGCATAGGGTGGTTTTTTATATTCAAAACATCATAATATTATTATTTATAAGACATTTAAATACTAAATAGCAATATTTTATTTTAAAATAGAGTAACTTTGCAAAACGTCTTATTAAGATAATTACTAATTTTGCCATCTTATGCAAATAGAAGTTTTAAAATCAAAAATTCATAAAGTTAAAGTCACGCAAGCTGACTTAAACTATATTGGAAGTATCACCATTGACGAAAATTTGATGGATGCTGTAGATATTATTGAAAATGAACGCGTACATATATACAATATAACTAATGGTGAACGCTTTGATACATATGTAATTAGAGGCGAAAGAAATAGTGGCGTAATAGGAGTAAATGGAGCTGCGGCTAGAAAGGTTCAAGTTAATGATTTACTAATAATTGTATCTTATGCTCGAATGGATTTTGAAGAAGCAAGATCCCATCAGCCGGCAATAATCTTCCCTACTGACGAAAATAAACCAGCTTAATATCTTGAAAAAGAAAATCATTTCAACCTTAAAAATATCAATAGCATTTGGTATTGGTGTTGGTATTATATACCTATCACTAAAGGATCTAAGCCCTACCGCTAAAGATGATATTCTTTCTAGTTTCCTCCTTGCAGATTATAGCTGGGTGGCTTTATCTCTATTTTTTGGAATCTTAAGCCACTTAATTCGCGCACAGCGGTGGCGAATGTTATTACAACCCATGGGTTACGATACTACACTAAAAAATAGCTTTCTTGCTGTAATGATAGGGTATTTTGCTAATTTAGGAATACCACGCTCAGGAGAATTAGCCCGGTGTACTATATTGTATAAAGAAGATAAAATCCCTGTTGATAAGAGTTTCGGAACCGTAATTATTGAGCGGACCATAGATATGATTATTTTCTTCTCTTTATTCTTCCTTACTTTCCTATTAGAGTTTAAAAGAATTAATACCTATGTTGAAGAAAATATATTTCCTGCCCTAGAAGAAAAATTTGTTTTTATAAATAGTGGCGATTTGTTTTTTCAAAAAATATTTGGTGGGATATTTATTATTATTCTAATAATATATATTTTATTCTGGAAGAAAATAAAGCAATTACCCTTTGTAATAAAAACTTTAAAGCTATTTAGCGGAATATGGGAAGGGCTTAAATCAATTGTTAATATTAAACAGCCATTTCTTTTTATTATATATTCGCTGCTTATATGGCTAAATTATTACTTGATGATCCATATGGGTCTACAGGCAATTTCTCAAACTAGCGGACTTGGACTTGGAGCCACACTCTCGGTTCTAGTTCTTGGGTCAATAGGTATAATGCTAACCCCAGGTGGCATAGGTTTGTACCCTGTTATAGTTGCTCAAACTTTAGTTTTGTATGGAGTCTCTGCTGATTCTGGTTATGGCGATGCTATTGGCTGGTTAACATGGAGTTCCCAAACAATTATGATTATTATACTGGGCTCTGTATCTGTTCTGATAATAAGCTTAAAAAAAGATAAAAAAAATCCCTAATTATGAATAACTATAAGTCTATAAAGTCTAAAATAATACAAGCAGACCAACTTAGTGCATTAATTAAAAACTGGAAGTCTTCTGGTGAGAAAATTGTTTTTACTAATGGTTGCTTTGATATTATACACCAAGGACATATTGATTATTTAGCAAAAGCTTCTGACTTAGGTACAAAATTAATTATTGGAGTGAATACTGATTTATCTGTTAGTGCTATAAAAGGTAAGCATAGACCAATACAAGATGAATACTCAAGGCTAATGATACTTGCAGCAATGCAATTTGTTGATGCCGTTATTCTATTCAAAGAAGATACTCCCATAAATTTAATTTCCAGTATAATTCCAAAAATACTAGTAAAAGGCAGCGACTATGAAGCCAAAAATATTGTAGGCTATGATGTAGTTACACAGAATGGAGGGTCTGTTGAAACTTTAGACTTTTTAGAAGGTTTTTCAACCTCTGGTATCGAAAAAAAAATAATTGAGTCTAACTAAATAATCCTAAGGCTAAACATCAAGTACCCCTTTCTTTTTTAATCTATATATCGTTGATTTTCCTATATCTAAAGCATTTGCAGCGGCAGTAATATTACCATTATATTTTTCTACATAATTCTTAATTATATTTACATTATACTCTTCTAAAGTCATATCATATGAAAGGATATCTGTTAATGGATTCAAATTCCTAAATGTAATATCATCAATATTTATTACATTTTTTTCTGCTAGTACTGATGCTAATTCTACAACAGCTTTCATCTCCCTAACATTTCCAGGGAAAGGGTAATTCATTATTTTAGCTTGAGCACCTGAGGAAATCGCTATATCCTTCACGTTATTTTCTTTACAATATATATTAACAAAATACTTAGCCAGAAGCATTTTATCATTACCACGATCCCTTAAAGGTGGCAGTTCAATTGGTAAGCCAAGCAAACGATAATATAGATCTTCTCTGAAATTACCTTTTTTAACTTCATCTAAAAGATTTTTATTGGTGGCAATAATAATTCTAACATTAATATTAATCATTTCATTACCGCCTACCCTATTTAGCTCACGCTCTTGTATAACTCTAAGTAGTTTTGCTTGCATTGCTAAACTCATTTCCCCAATTTCATCAAGAAAAAGAGTGCCTTCCTCAGCAAGTTCAAATTTACCAATTCGTCGTTTATCGGCTCCGGTAAAAGCACCTTTTTCATGTCCAAACATCTCACTTTCAATAAGATCTTCGGGAATGGCCGAAACATTAACAACTATAAATGGTTTTTTTGCCCTAGCAGAATTATAATGTATAGCCTTTGCAACCACCTCTTTTCCTGTACCTGTTTCTCCTGTTATTGATACAGTAATATTGCTTTTTACAGCCTTATCAATAATAGCAAACACTCTTTTCATAACCCCACTATTCCCTATAATACCTTTTGAAATTGAATATTTTTCTCCGACCTCTTTACGCAATATCGCAACTTCTTTCTTTAAAAAATGATTCTCTCGAGCATTCTTTACAGTATTCCATAAGGTGTTTTTTGTATCCTTATTCTTAATAATATAATCGTAAGCACCATATTTCAATAGCTCTATCGCTGTAGATATTTCTTTCTGTCCAGAAATAATTATTACAGGAATATCGGGCCTTACATCTCTAATTTTTTTTAAAGCCTCCATCCCTGTTAAATCAGGTAGAGAGTAGTCAAGAGTAATAAGGTCTGGTGATTTATGCAGATTATTAATACAAGATCTAGCAGTTTCAAAAACTTCTACTTGATAATCTGGATTTTGAAGTAATTGATAACTAAGTATTTGAGCATACATTTTATCATCATCTACAACAAATATTTTATATGGTTTCATAGAGCAGTTGTTAATTTTGAGCAATATTATATTAGGCAATAATACTACATCCTAATTTCATAACAAATATATACAAAATATCTAATAATTCCAAATTTGAGAGATAATTCCTAAAATGGGAATTTTTGCGCTTATAGTTTTATATATCCATAATACTATAATAATAATAATTTTAACCTATTGTATTCGTAATTTATCTATTATTTAATTCTATATATCTAATTTATCATATGTTTTCAATCATTTCTATATTAATTAATACTTTTAATTTGGTATTTATTTAGATTTATCAACCATTATACTTACTAATAAACCAAAATATACTATAATTATTGTGCAATAATAATTAACCTATAATGGTAAATCATTATTAAATTATAGAATAGAATTCAATACCTTTGTACAAATAATTAAACAAATTAGTAAGCATGAAGATATTAGTAACAGGCGGCCTTGGTTATATTGGTTCTCATACTGTTGTAGAATTGCAAAATTCAAACATAGAAGTCGTTATAGTTGATAACCTATCAAATTCGAAGATAGAGGTATTGGATAAAATTACAGAAATAACTGGTAATAAACCCGAATACCATAATTTTGATTTATCTGATAAAGAGTCTTGCTCAAAATTTTTCAATGAAAATTCAAATATTGATGGTATAATTCATTTTGCTGCATATAAGGCTGTTGGCGAATCCGTAAGCAAACCACTTACATATTACCGAAACAACCTAGAGTCGTTAATGAACATAATGGATAATATGAATTCTAATGGTATTCATAATTTGGTGTTCTCAAGTTCGTGCACTGTTTATGGTCAACCAGATATACTACCTGTAACAGAAAAAGCACCAAGAAAACAAGCAGAATCGCCATATGGTAACACCAAAAAAATGGCTGAGGATATTATTCAAGATACAATATATGCATCTGATTTAAAAGGAATTGCCCTTAGGTATTTTAATCCTGTTGGCGCTCATCCTACTGCCCTAATTGGCGAACTCCCTTTGGGTGTACCAAATAATCTTATGCCTTTCATAACACAAACTGCAGCAGGAATTCGTGAGCAACTGAGTGTATTTGGCGATGATTATAATACCACTGATGGAACTGCAATTCGTGATTATATTCATGTAGTAGATTTAGCAAAAGCACACGTTATTGCGGTACAACGATTGGTAAAGAAAAATAATAAGCTTAATTATGAGGTTTTTAATCTAGGAACAGGTAATGGCTTATCTGTTTTGGATGTAATTAAATCATTTGAAAAAATTACCAATAAAAAACTGAATTATAAAATTGTTGGCCGCCGTGAGGGTGATATTGAAAAGGTGTGGGCCAATACTGATTTTGCAAACCAGGAACTGGGATGGAAAGCTAAGCAGGGTATTGATGATATGACTGCTAGCGCATGGAAATTTCAATTAACATTATAATTAATAAAAGAAACAATCAAAATATTAGTAATATGACAAAAACAATATTAATCACTGGGGGTGCTGGCTTTATTGGCTCGCACCTAGTTCGACTTTTTGTAAATAAATATCCTGATTACAAAATCGTAAATCTTGATAAATTAACTTATGCTGGCAATCTAGAAAATCTTAAGGATATAGAGAATGCTTCAAATTATGAGTTTGTAAAAGCTGATATTGTTGACGCAGATGAGATTTTTAAGGTTTTTGATAAATACCAGCCTGATGGAATTATTCACCTAGCAGCAGAATCGCATGTGGACAGAAGTATTGCTAATCCAAATGAATTTATTTTCACAAATATTGTAGGAACAGCAAATTTATTGAATGCTGCTCGTAATATATGGGGTGATGATGCTAAGGGAAAACGCTTTTACCATGTAAGTACCGACGAAGTATATGGCTCGCTTGGAGATACTGGCTTTTTCTTGGAAGATACCTCCTACGACCCTCGTAGCCCATATTCTGCCTCTAAAGCAAGTAGCGATCATCTTGTGCGTGCTTATGCTCATACTTTTAAACTTCCTATTGTTGTTTCTAATTGCTCAAACAACTATGGTTCGTACCAATTTCCTGAAAAACTAATTCCTTTATTTATAAATAATATACGCAACAATAAAGCTTTGCCAGTATATGGTAAAGGTGAAAACATTAGAGATTGGCTTTGGGTTGAGGATCATGCGCGCGCTATTGATGTAATTTTTCACGAAGGAAAAAACCTTGAAACTTATAACATTGGCGGTCATAACGAATGGACTAATATTGATTTGATTAAATTAATGTGTAAGGTTATGGATGCCAAATTAGGGCGTAAAGAAGGTGAAAGTGAAAAGCTAATTACTTATGTAAAAGACAGAGCTGGCCACGATATGCGTTATGCTATTGATTCCACAAAACTTCAAAAAGAGCTTAAGTGGGTGCCTTCATTGCAATTTGAAGAGGGAATAGAGAAAACCATAGATTGGTATTTAAAAAATGAGGAATGGATGAATAATATTACTTCTGGAGATTATGAGAAGTACTATGAAAAACAATATAAAGAACGCTAATTATATCGCTACCATTAGATTTGTGATGGTTTTCTTTAGTTTTCTATTTATTATTAATAATTAAAAACTTAATCAGTAATGAATGGTAATCAATCTCAATGGCTATCGAGGCTGATATAATTCAAATATATTGATTAGATTTCAAAAAATGCGCGCAATTGTCTTTTTATATATAACATATAAATTAAAAGACTAAGCGATTTTATACAAATATAAAATAATTATGGCATATTGCAATAATCCTATTTCCTATAATCGTTGGAAAACTCGAGAGGTAATAATCGGCAATTTAAAACTTGGTGGCAACAATCCCATTAGGCTTCAAAGTATGTCGAGTTGCCGACCTATGGATACACATGCTAATGTAGAGCAGGCTGTTAGGATTATTGATGCTGGTGGAGAATTGGTGCGTTTTACCGCTCCTGGCGTTAAAGATGCTGCTAATCTTGAGCTTATTAGCAAAGGTATTCGCGCGAAAAATTATGACACTCCTTTAGTTGCCGACATACACTATAAGCCCGATGCAGCTTTAGTAGCTGCTGATTTTGTAGAAAAAGTACGTATCAATCCCGGTAATTATGCTGAGCTTCATAAAAGCAAAATCAATTATTCTACACAAGAATATCAGGAGTCGCTAAAGCATATTGAAAGCAAGTTTGAAATCCTTATAGAAAAATGTAAAGCAAATAAAGTTGCTTTGCGAATTGGCTCTAATCACGGTTCACTTTCGCAAAGAATTATGGACCGCCATGGCGATACCGCAAAAGGAATGGTTGAAGCGGCTATAGAATACTTAAGAATTGCGATAAACCATGATTTTTTCGAGATAGTAATATCCATGAAATCTAGCAATATACAAGTAATGGTGCAGGCGTATCGACTGCTATCAGTACGTATGCGTGAGGAAAAAATGCATTTTCCATTACACCTAGGCGTTACCGAGGCTGGTGATGGTGAAGATGGCAGAATAAAGTCTGCCGCAGGTATTGGTGCGCTTTTGGAAGATGGACTTGGTGATACAATTAGGGTTTCACTTACTGAAGACCCTGAACTGGAAATCCCTGTGGCAAAAATGATTGCTGATAGATATAAGGATAAGCAATATGTGTCTGAAAACACATTTGATGAAATACCATATAATCCATTAGAATTCTCGCGCAGAAAAAGCCGTGAGCGTTTTGAACTTGGTGGCAACACTGAAGTTGCCGTTATGCCTTTTGATTGGGAAATAGATATGGGAGGAGAAAGGTTGGCCGAAAACGCTGAAGAGGTGTTTTTATTTAAGGAGGATTCAGATATTGATGATGTTATTTATGTTAATCTTGAAGAATATTTGCAACACAGTATAAACCCTCTAAATTGGTTTGTAGAAGTTCGTTTTGAGGATTTTATTACAGGAGATTTCCTAAGCATTGATAAAAACGCAAATGTAGTTCTTATTTTTTCTGACGACAGCAAACATAGCGTTCATAAGTATAGAGAGATGTTTATTGAGCTTATGAATAGGCAAATTGATTTGCCTGTTATTATGAAACATAAATACAACTTTACAACAGAAGAAGAATTGCAAATAAATGCTGCCATAGATTTTGGTGCATTACTAATTGATGGATTTGGTGATGGTATTTGGATTGAAAATGAAGGAAATATTTCACACGAAAGAATAAATGAAATATCACTAGGAATACTACAAGCAACGCGCCGTAGAATCACTAAAACCGATTTTATCTCTTGTCCTAGCTGTGGTAGAACTTTATACAATATACAAGAAGCAACAGCTCTAATAAAAAGCCGCACATCGCATCTTAAAGGGCTAAAAATTGCCATTATGGGCTGCATAGTAAATGGCCCTGGCGAAATGGCTGATGCTGATTATGGGTATGTTGGCTCCGGACCCAATAACATTAACCTATATAAAGGTAAAACTGTAATAGCTAAAGGAATTCCTCAATCAAAAGCTGTAGATGCTTTAATTGATTTAATTAAAGAAAATGGTGATTGGGTAAATGTAGGGAATTAATTTTTTACCTAAACCCACAAAAAAACGAACTAATAACCATAATAATGGATTATTAATTCGTTTTTTCTATAATTATTTATTTAAACTACTTATTCTTCTTAATAATTAGCTTCTTTTGTGAAAACTCATAAGCAGCTTCTAGAAAAGCAATATACATATTCCAATCATCCTTTTTAGAAAATATGGTTTTATATTTCTTGCTAGTATGTAGCTTAATAACATTTCCTTCTATGGTAATATTTGAAGTAAATTCTCCAACTTCATTCACCACATTATAGTTTAAAGCATCTATACCTTCAACATAATATCCTTCTGGAATTTGCACCTCAATATTATAATTATAAGATACTTGATTATCGATATTAACATCACTTTTTCTTTCCATATCTTCTGTATCAAGCTCAAGCTGATAGCCTATAAGGGCACCAATATCCAAAATATAATTTCTACCTGCCTTATTTATTATTTCACCAACTCTAAAATAAGATTCTACAACACAACTAGTAGAATTTAACATCCTACCCGAAGAAACTACTACTACACTGTCAACTTTACCAAGCTCATAATCGTTCTTAAAGAAATCTATAATAAAATCTGATCTCCATTCATTTAATTCAAACTCTTTTTGTTTTTCCAAACGTGTATTTTCACCTTTCTCTCGCTGACTTCTTTTTGAAAGTTTTGTACTACTACCTCTTTTCTTTCTTTCCTGTTCTTTTTTATATTTTTCTGGATAAAAAAACGCCCTATCCTCATCCATATACATTGTTTTATACAATATGATATCTTCATAAGCACTTTTCATTGAGCCTGTTAAAGAGTCTCTATTGGAAATAAATGCCGTATCCATTGATTCACTAAACTTTACTTCTAAAAATGAATGTAGGCTATTGTCATTATAATCTCTAGTGGGAATCTTAGTTTTATCCATTTTAGTATCCTTATGCTTTTTCCCAGTATAAAATTCAATAGCATCAGAACCTACAATATAACTTGGAGTATAGTCACTAGTACTGTTATTATCAAAAAAGAAATAGTACTTATCTCCTACTCTTATGCCCGTAGTAACATCGTTTGCAAAAATAACATTATCAAAACCACCATTGCCTCTATCTGATGCAATTACATATTTGTAAGGAACTTTAAGCCTATCGAGTACAATAGAAAAAATATTTGTAAAACGCATATAGTTAATACTGGCATATGCTCCTCCTTCATAATCAAAGCTACTATAACTCTCTAATTGGGAAAAATACCAATATCTAAAATAGTAATAGGCCATTTCTGCTTTTTCCTCAGGTTTTCTCAACTCTTTATGTTCTCTTTTTATATAACTGTAAAGATCAGTAAAGTCTAATGGAAAAGTTCGTTCGTCCTTAAGTACTTTGTTTTTTATTTCTTCAATTTTCATTGGAGAATTTACCAAATCCTCCTCTTTGCTAATAAACTGATACGATTTACTAGCCATTCCTCCTGGAGCATAATAAACCTGAAACTTAATCCATGGCTCCTCAAGAGTATTGTATTTCCAAATTTCACTCTTTCTTTTATCCCTATCGTCATCCTCTATTAAATACGTTTTAATATCATCCCTGGATTGCCCACGCTTATTAACTCCCGCAACTCCTTCTGCAATTGTTGGAGCACCATTAAAAGCTCTATAATTTACCTTGAAACCCTTATCAATATTAAAGTAAAACTTCTGCTTAAGTATCGGGTATTTTCTAGGCAATGAGAAAGAAAACTGCGCAAAGTCTACACCTTTGGATCCATCGTAAGACCTAGTACCAAAAACAAAATAGTCAACAATATCACCAACTTCTAAGTTAGGAATTGCAATTTTTTTATACTTCTTTTTGTATGAATAGTATGAACGATATTCCGACGACACCTCATTTGCTCCTACTTCTACAGCATCTTTTAAATCTACTTTTATTTGTTCGCCATCAGGTTTCTCAACAATAAAACCAACATTATCACCCTCACCATCTCTTTCGATATAGTAAAAAATTGAAAACTCGTCCTTTGCCTTTTGATCATTTATAAAAACTCTCTTTCTGAAAACCTCTCGGAAATTAATTTTATTAAGTCCGTGTTTTACATAGCTAAAATCATATTTCTGACATAGAATTATAGCCGACTCTTCCTTCCATTTATCAGGAAATACCGTTACATTAAAATCTTCATCTGCCTTAAAGCCCATCTCTCTATTTGCCGATTTCTTTCCAACTCTTTGTGCTGCAATTTCAATGCTAACAAACACCACCAACAATAACAATAATATAATTCTATTCTTCATAATTCTATTTTTCTATTAGTATAATTTGATCGTTATATATTTCCTTTAACTTATTAATAGCTGAATCCCATTCTGCAAATTTTGATGGGGGTATTATTCCATTCTTAATAATAATTTCTCTCTCATATTCTATTGTGCTAGTGCTTTCGTCAAAAGAGTATTTTGCTTTTACCAAAAACTCTTCATTATCAATATTAACCGTTACTGGTAAATAGTCAACATTATAATTATCAGGTAATTTAAGACTTGCCTCATATTTATTATGCACCTTTTGTTGAAAATCGTAACCCATATTTCTACCATCCTCCACATTCATAGAACTAAACTTACGATCTAATTCCAAACTAAAATACCGCTCCTTCTCAACCTCTGTTATTCTATTATCCATATTTATTTTATACTCAAAAACAATTGGCTTAGATCTATCCATATAATTAGAAATATGTAAATCTCCTATACTATTATTCTTATCATAATTAGAAACATATTTACTCACTCTTTCAAACAAATCTACCTTAGAAACACCTTGCAAACTTCTAAATAAACCCGTTTGCTCTTCTCCGTGAAATTCCTCTTTGGCCGATCCAAAAATTCTACTTTCAAGTAAAACCAAATCATAGGAAGTAATACGAAGGTTATAGTCGTCATTATATTCTGGTACTGAATCCAAAATATATGTATCGCCATTTTCAATTAATACATCTTGCCCCTGAATACGATATGCATATTCACCTACGGCAACACCTTTTTCTGTAGCATCCAAAAAATATGTTTGACTATCTAAATATAATGTGGTAATCATATGATTGTCTACTGCTAAAGATGGCGTGGCATATGTATAAGGAATTGATTTTGTTCCAATCCAAGTAAGCCTTGCATCAAAACCAGCAAGCTTAAGCATACTACATGTTAAGTTAGCCATTCCCTTACAGTCACCATAGCGCTTACTATATACATCATCAGCGTTGGCGGGCTTAAAGCCCATAATACCATCCTCATAAGCTATATAACGAGTATTATCCTGTACCCAATAAAAAATACTTTCCACCTTTTCCATATCCGTAGTAGCATCTGCTGTCAGCTCTTCCACCTTTGCCTTAAATACATCAGGCTTATTATCCATTTCTTTAAGTAAAGATGCATACCAACTGTATAAATCCTGTGTTGTACTAAAGAGGTCTATGGTTTTTCCTTTTTTAGTATACGATTTCGATAAAACCAATAAATGTGGCAGTTCTCTATTGGCAGAAATAGTGTAATTTCCACCTTTCATGGATTTTAGCTTCTTTGTGCTATAGGTTATTGTTTTAATCTTCTTTTTAGTATCGTAAGCCTCTGTTTTAGTAATTTCATAACCATCAAAATTCATTTCTACAAACTCTAAATCCAGCCAATCAGGAATATTAAAAACTAGTGTTGCTTCTTCTACTGGATAATTATTATGAAAATATCCTTTAGTTAGATACTTAACATCTTTATAAAAACTTTTATAATAATAGGTGCTATTGTCCCCTCTGGTGGAAAGAAAAAACTTGAAACTTGCAATACTAGCGTCATCATAAAAAATACCATCGGATTTATATTTGGCCTCAGTTAAGAGTACCTTCTTCCTTGTTCCTCTATAAGTCGTAATATAAGCGTTACTAATTTCTATTTCTTCGTTAAAAAAAATATTTTTATAAAACATCAAATCTTCCTTTAAGCTCATTATGTGCTCCTCATAAAACACTTCACTTTCCACGGTTTCCTTACCATAGTTGAAGTTATATATCGTTTTAGTACCCAGAGAAATATAATCTTCTTTAGGAAACTCCTTTTTAAATTTATTAGCTTGAGCTATTACCTCTGGCTTCAACCTAACTTGAGAAAACAGAAGAGTTGAAAAATATAAATATACGATTATAATAAATAGGCTTTTCATAAATCAAAAAAAATGTAGTTAATAACAAGCAGCTAAAATATGAACTAATTAATAAAGTTTAACAAAAAATATATTTAAGAGAAAATATATATATATTTGTGTTTTATAAAAATTAACTATAATTAACAAACATTATTATGAAAAAACTTGCTTTTACTCTTTTGGTATTATTAATATCAACATCATCAGTTTTGGCTCAACAAGACATTAAAACAAATGCCCTTGGACTATTCCTTAAAAACTATGGTATAGGTTACGAGTATGTTATTAATGATGAGATTTCAGCGGGTGGGTATATCAATTTTTCTACTGGCTCTCTATATTTAGAAATGATTAATGATGCGGCTGGCTCTGATTATGAATATTCCAACTTCTCAATAATGCCTGAGTTTAGATATTATACGAATCCTGACTTTGGTGCTGATAAGCGTTATTTTGGAGCTTATGCAATTTATCAAAGATCCAATTGGGGTAATTTAACCTTAACCGAATATCCAGCAACTGGACCTAGCATAAAACATATATACGATATGACTAACAATGCCATAGGATTAGGTATTATTGGGGGACAAAAATGGGTGATGAACTCAGGTTTATATTTTGAAACATTGGCAGGATTTGGAAGATTCATGTCTTCTTCACTTTCATATTCAGACCCAGCAATTGAAGGTCTTATTAATACTGCAGAATACGAATACTTTTCTGCTTGGGATTTTAGATTTCAAGTAGGTGTAGGGTATAGAATTGGGGGATATTAATTAATACTACATTATAACTACTATGAAAAATCTTATACTAACTGCATTAGTATTAATACTATCAGTATCGTCAGTTGTTGCTCAACATGATATAAAAACTAACCTCTTTGGATTATTCTTCAAAAACTATGGGCTTGGATACGAATATATAATTAATGACGAAATAAGTGTTGGGGCCTATTATAATTATACAAATTTTAAAAAATACACTGATCCTGAAGCCCTTATAGAAGGGTGGGGAGTAGATCAAAATGGATACTCAATATCTGGTGAATTTAGGTATTACATAAATCCAGACTTTGGTGCAGACAAACGATACATTGGGGCTTATGGCCGTTACAGTGAAACAAATTTACACGATCTTAATTATTATATCGGTCAGGATAAATTTTTATTTGATATGACTTATAATGGTTTTATTCTAGGTGTTATTACGGGTCAAAAGATAGTGATGAATTCTGGTTTATATATAGAAACATTGATTGGTATAGGAAAGTACATAAGTACCAATACTGAATTCTCTGATTCTAATTCAGAGAAATATGTAGTTGACAATATAGGCATTGAAGAGTATGATTATATTTCAAAATGGGATTTAAGGTTTCAGTTTGCTGTTGGGTATAGAATTGGAGGATATTAATTAAACATTTTTTTAAATAATATATATATTTGCTTTATCGCATATTAAAGCTCATACACTAATTAATTAACTGTTGGCGTGGCTACTTATCAAAATTTATAGTGTTTTGATAGACATAAGTCCTCTAAATAATAGCCATACAGCGATAATATACTGGCGTATCTGTTGGGGGAAATTAATTACTAAAAAAATATTATGAAAAACTACTTGCTCACACTAGTTTTTGCACTAAGCTCTACCATTGGCATTGCTCAATTCGAAATTAAAACAGACTTACTTGGCTTAACTTATCAGAATTATGGCTTAGGCTATGAATTAATTCTCAATGATAATATGTCTGTTGCATTATATTCTAATTTTACTATTGATGCAACCCGAGAGTTTAAAAACAATAATTATACATTTTCTAAAATGAAAATGATGCCTGAATTTAGGTATTATTTTAAGCCTAAATATGGTGGTGATGGTATATTCTTTGGTGGCTACGCTTTATACATTTCAGAAAACTCCACAGACTTAACTTATATTGATTTTAAAGGAAATAAGTATAAGCACAGCTTACGATACGAGGGTCATGGATTAGGATTAATTACTGGCTACAAACTACTTACAAAGTCTAGGTTTTATTTTGAAGGCCTGGCAGGTGTTGGTAGAATTACACCTTACCATATAGTATTAACGGGATTAGGGTCGAAATATGTTACTGAAAATTACTATTATGAAAACAATCTAATATTCCTTTGGGATCTTAGACTTGAATTTATTGTTGGTTTCCGAATTGGAAAAATGAAACAAGAATAGTTATACTGTTTTTATACTAAACCATGATAGATAATTGTATTTAATAAATAGCCTATTTTGTGCCTAATCGATGCAGAATTTCTTTGCATAGC
>JAGLDA010000159.1 GCA_023145955.1 Bacteroidales bacterium | reverse complement strand
AAAATAAAAGCTACTATGAGTAATAATCGAAAATTCATATTAGTGATTTTTTATATTTTTCTAAAATATTAGTTAGACCGAGCTTTTTTAAATACAATATTATTAAAGGCTTTCCAAAAATATTTCCAATCAGTGCGTATTGGGTTTTTCTCATAAGACTCAAGGTAATTACGCTCTGATGCAATAATCTCATCTAAATCTTTTGGCAAATCGGCATAAAATGGTGGCACCAAACCTGGCTTATATTTCTTTCTATACTCCTGAAATTCTTCAGGGTATAAACCCATATATTGTTTACTCAAAGGCCGCACACCGACAATTTTTAAATCTCTTTTAAGTAAATTTAAAATCATTGGTAGCTCATCAAGCCAAAGTTTTCTAAATATTCTACCTAAGGTGGTAATCCTAAAGTCATTTTTAAATTTACCGCCTTCTTGTAGGCTATTATTTTGATATACGTATTCTTGAAGATACTCGGAGTATGCATGCATTGTACGAGCCTTATAAACCTTAATTAACTTACCGTCTTTTCCATGTCTTTTCAAAGATATTAGCGGTCCATAAGTTGGATCTGAATCAAAACTTGGCTCCTTTACCTTTTTTACTACTACCCAGAGACGATCTTTAATATATAATTCTTTTACAACTTCGAAACCACAAGAATAAATCCGGCCTAAAGTTTCTGCTTTAGAAAGCACTCTATTTCTACCTGCGGTAGTAAAAAAGTAAACTTTTTTCAATCCCCAAACCTTAGGGCTTACGCGTTTTACAAAAAAATCGAAGGTGTACATTCCCCAATTAATACCTTTAGGATACTTATTTAGAATGCGCTTTTTACGAAGAATATAAGTCTCTACATTACAAATAAATAGACCATTGTCATCCAACTTTGCATTTACGCTCTCAAAAAACTTATTAATTCTACGAATATTGTTAATCTGATTTATATTAATAATACTCTTAAAACTACTTTGATGTTGTTTATCTATATTAAAAGCCGTGGAAGTTGATACTACTAACGTATCTTTGCTATCTATACTAACATACTCCGAAATAAATTCGAAAGCACTTTCCCCCGTTTCCCTAATTAGTATATCTTTCATCCAAATAATAAGGATTTATTAGTAATAATTTTATGTAGCAAATGTACATTTTTTTTATTGTAATCTAACAGTAACATAACAATCGCATATACAACAGAATTTCCATCATTAATCTATAGCAAATATGTAGATTAATAATACCAAATCAGGCAATAAATAGCATGAGTAAATCTATGCTAATCACTAGTATTTTTAGCAGTTATTATGCAGTTCATATTTTTCATTAGGAAGCCTATTAATTAAAGATATTTATTTCAAAATTCGTTCATTCTTTTGATTATTTTTGTACAAAATAATATATTAAATTATGGTAAGAAATAAGTTTCGATTATTATTAGCAATATTAGCTTTAGTTTTTATTACAATGTCTTGTGCTTCTAGCAAAAAGTATAAAGGTGGAGGATGCCCTACTTTTAGTTCGTTAAATGAAACCGTAGAATTAAATGCAAGAGGTTAATTTTGTACAAATAATTAGCAAATATGTTCCAATATCTTCAATATCAAAATTATGGTATTTTTTTGATAATAATATTGTAGATCTAAAAATTACTCGTGATAGAGTTACTAAATATGGAGATTTTAGGCATCCAAACCCAGTAAACTCAATGCCAAGAATTACAGTAAATGGTGGCTTAAATCAATATTCATTTTTAATAACCCTATTACATGAAATAGCTCATTATAAAGTATATAATGATTATAATAAGACTAAAAAGCCACATGGTATAGAATGGAAAAAAGCATTTCAACAAACTGTTGTACCTTTTATAAATTCGGGAGTTTTCCCACAACCATTAGAGGGTGTATTTAGACAACATATGCAAAATCCTAGAGCCTCTACACATAGCGATATTAACTTATTGCGGTGCTTAAATTTATACGATAAGTCCATAAATAATAATACTACAAACCTTGAAGATATACCAAATGGAGAGAAGTTTGCTTTCAAAGGTAGAGTATTTGAAAAAGGAGAAAAACGACGTACTAGGTTTATGTGCAAGGACATGAATAATAATAATAAGTACACAATCAATGCTTTGGCAAAAGTTGAAAAAATATAAAAAACCCTGATTATGAATAAACCCCTAATATTAATAGTAAACGATGATGGAATAAGCGCACCAGGAATTAGATTTCTCATAAAAACAATGCGTAAAATTGGCGAAGTTGTAGTTGTAGCTCCTGACAGCCCTCAGTCTGCAAAAAGTCATTCTATTACAATAACAACTCCATTACGATACAAAACTATTGAAGAAACCAAAGATTACCGTGAATATAGCCTTAATGGAACACCTGTAGATTGTGTAAAATTTGCACTACATCGTTTATTGCAAAATAAGCCAAATATAATAGTCTCTGGGATTAACCACGGAAGTAACGCATCAATAAATATAATTTATAGTGGTACTATGGCCGCAGCTACAGAAGGTGCAATGGGAGGTATTCCAAGTGTTGGGTTTTCTATTTTAGATTATAATGAAAATGCTGATTTTAGCTATTCAGAAAGTTATATTACCGATATTGTAAACAAAATACTTGCAGATGGCTTACCAAAGAATACTGCTCTAAATGTAAACTTCCCAAAATCAAATGGAAAAGCATATAATGGAATAAAAGTGTGCAGACAAGCAGATGGCTATTGGCGTGAGGATTTTGATGAAAGGCTTGATCCAAGAGATGGCAAACCCTACTACTGGTTAAAGGGCGACTTTCTTCTCCATGACAAGGCTGAAGATACTGATGAATTTGCACTAAAAAATTATTATGCATCGATAGTGCCCGTAAAATTTGACTTTACAGACTATAACAACATTAGTACGATAAAATCGTTTGAGATATAATTAATTAAAAAATAAAACATACTTATTAAATGGAACTATTAAAGAAAAATTCTTTTATTTTAGGTGGCATACTTGCTGCTATTACTCCTATTATACTATATTTTGGCCTGTCGAAACTAGTTTACATCTTAAGTGAGAAATACACTAATGGCATTCCCTTAATTCAGGATCATAATATAATTCTTGTAAGTGTGTTTTTGAATATGCTTATCTTTACAGGATATATTCACAAATCTCCTTACGATAAAACTGGTCGTGGCGTAATGTTAGTAACATTTATTTATACGGGCATCTATTTTGTGTGGAGATTTAGACAATTTATGGATTAGCATTCAATTATTAAAAAATACAAACTTGAAACAATAATCAATAAAATGAAATATTTCATACTTGCAGGAGAGGCATCAGGAGACTTACACGGTAGCAATCTTATTAAAGCATTAAAGAAGTTTGATAAAACTGCTGAATTCATGTTTTGGGGAGGTGATAAAATGGCAGAGGCTAGTGGACTTGCTCCACAAAAACACATTAGCGAGCTTGCTATTATGGGTTTTATTGAAGTGATTGCCAATTTAGGAAATATTAGAAATAATTTTAAGGTTTGTAAAAATCAAATTGCTAGTTTTAAACCTAACGCAGTAATTTTTATCGATTTCCCAGGTTTTAATCTTCGCATTGCACCTTTTGTTAAGGAATTGGGGATTTCTACATATTTTTATATTTCGCCTAAAGTATGGGCTTGGAAAAAAAACAGAGTGTATAAAATAAAAAAAAATATTGATGTTTTATACAGCATTCTTCCCTTTGAAGTAGAATTTTATAAGGAGTTCGACTATGATATAAAGTACATAGGAAACCCACTTATGGACGCCATTGATAGCTTTAAGAAAGACTACAAACATATTGATAATGAAGGAAATAAGGTTATAGCTATACTACCAGGAAGCCGTACGCAAGAATTACAAAGAATGCTGCCAATAATGATTGAAGTAGCCGACAGAATTGATGGTTACGATTTTGTAATTGCTGGTGCGCCAAACTTCAGCAAAGAGTATTATGAGACATTCTTTAAAAATAGAAAATATAAAGTAGAATTTGATAATACATACGCCATTCTTTCAAGAGCTGAATCGGCAATGGTAACTTCGGGCACCGCAGCTCTGGAGACTGCTCTATTTAATGTACCTCAGGTTGTCTGCTATAAAGCAAACTTTGCATCATATATTATTGCTAAAAGTGTTGTTAAAATTAAATATATGTCGTTGGTAAATCTTATACTAGATAAACCTACAGTAGTAGAGCTCAAGCAGTACGAAATGAGCTCTAAAATATTATATAAGGAACTACTAAAAACTCTTGTTGGAGGCGAAAGCCGTAAAAATATCTTAACCGATTATAAGCTATTAAGTGAAATGGTTGGTGGCCCTGGAGCTTCGTTAAGAGCTGCTGAGGATATTTATAATCGAGAAAAAGACAAATAATCTTATAATTTTTATTATCCGTAGCTATACACTATAGAAAAATAAATTTAGTGTAATAATGTTCATTAAATTTGTCGTTGAATAAACCCTTTAATTATGATCTATTTATGCGCATCTTTATAAAATATTCCTTAATTATTATAGCAATAATAATTGCAATACCTATTATATTCTTAACTTATGCAACCATAAATGCATATAGTCCCGATTATAAAGAAGTTTTAGAAGAAAACTCAACAACAGATATTATTGCTGATACAGCAGAATTACATTTAATGTCATGGAACATTGGATATTGTGGTCTAAATGCTGAAATGGATTTCTTTTATGGAGGAGGAAAACAGGTTTATCCTAATGAAGATATTGTACTAAATAACATTAGAGGTGTAAAAAGAGATTTAAAAAATAATGAATATGTTGATTTTATGCTTTTACAAGAAGTTGATGTATCATCACTAAGATCATATTTTACAAACCAAGTAGATACTTTTAACCAATTATTCAAGGGTCACCATTCTACTTTTGCATATAATTATAAGGCTCTATTTGTTCCCTTACCTATTCATAAACCAATGGGTGGAGCAAAGAGTGGCTTGCAAACACTTAGTAGAAATACTCCTACGCAGTCCACTCGATATTCGTTTGAAGGGAATTTTTCTTGGCCAAAATCCTTGGCAATGCTTAACCGTTGTTTTATGGTAAATCGTTATGCTGTAAGCTCAGGAAAGGATTTGGTGGTTATAAATTCACATAATTCGGCATACGACAATGGAGGCCTCAGAAAAGCTCAAATGCAACAAATTAAGGCATTTGTAATTAAAGAATATGAAAAAGGAAACTATGTAATAGTAGGAGCAGACTGGAATCAGTCGCCACCAAATTTTAAGAATAACTTCTCTAAAGATGCGATGGATTTAGACAATATTCTATTTATTGAAGAAGATTTGATGCCCACAGGGTGGTCTTGGTTATTTGACAATAGCGAACCTACAAATAGGAGAAATTTTATACCATATACTAAGGGGGAAACTCCCACAACTGTGATAGATTTCTTTCTTTTGTCTCCAAATATTAGAAGTATTTCGGCAAAAAATATAACTGCTGATTTCAGATACTCTGATCACCAAGCAGTAAAAGTAACCATAAAACTAATTCCTAAGAATTAATGATAATATTACGCTTAATAAGGGAGAGTTTTATTTTTGCTATTCAAAGTTTGATGGCAAATAAACTACAAACTGCATTATCTTTATTGGGGATAACCATTGGTATATTCTCTGTAATTACGGTATTTACACTAATCGATTCCTTAGAAAATAAGATTCGCTCATCCATTAATAGTTTGGGTAGTGAGGTAGTATTTGTTCAAAAATGGCCATGGATTTTTGGAGATTACCCTTGGTGGAAATTTTACCAACGCCCTGTTCCAAATATTAAGGACATGAAGGCAATACAGAAGCATGCAAAAACTGCTGATTATGTTTGCTTTACCGCAAATGCAAATAAATCCGTAAGCTATAAGAGCGAAAGAATTGAAAGCTCAGAAATAGTAGCTACTACCTATGATTATCAATTTGTTAATGATTTTGATATTAAGAATGGACGTTATTTTTCTCCATTGGAAATGAAATCAGGGCATCCTGTAACTATAATTGGAAATTCCATATCCGAAGCATTATTTAAAGGAATTAATCCTGTTGGCAAGCAGGTGAAATTTCTGGGAAGGCGAATAACCGTAATTGGTGTTTTTGATAAAGAAGGAGAAGATATGCTTAACAATTCTAATGATAATAGAGCTGTTATTTCTGTAAATTTTGCTAGGAATATTGTTAATCTAAGGTCTAGCCGATTAAACCCAACTATACAAGTTGTGCCTAAAAAAGACATTTCATCGGAGCGGCTAAAAGATGATATACGACTCGCATTACGAGCCGCACATAGATTAAAACCCGCACAAGATGATGACTTTGCATTAAATGAAATTTCAACAATCATTACTAATTTTGATGGTCTTTTTAAAACTATAGGAATTGCCGGTTGGTTTATTGGTGGACTAAGCTTATTAGTTGGTGGCTTTGGCATTGCTAATATTATGTTTGTGAGTGTTCGCGAGCGCACTAGTCAAATTGGAATACAAAAGGCTTTAGGGGCTAAAAATTTCTTTGTATTATTTCAGTTTCTATTTGAATCAGTTTTCCTATCTTTGTTTGGTGGAATAATTGGTTTAATTATTGTTTCCGTCGGTGTAGCAATTGCTACTTATGGTTTTGATTTTCCTCTAGTAATGTCATTTGGAAATATCAGCTTGGGGATAATGGTTTCTTTAATAATTGGCTTAGCTGCTGGTATGATTCCTGCTGTTATGGCTTCTAAATTAAGCCCCGTAGAAGCAATTCGTTCTGTTTAATAAATTAAAATAAAAAAAACTATGAAATATCTTATAATACTATTATTCCTTTTCGGATGGTTTAACTTCGATGCTTTTGAAGAAATTGATGCAACAGTACAACATTCTAATGCCGGCAGAAGAATGTCTGGGAAAAGCGTGCATTACCAAGTAAAATTAATTGCTAATAAACCTTCAAAAAAAATAACTTTTGAAAAAATGTGGATTGGATCAAATCCCGTGGAATTAACAGTATTTACTTATGATGATAAGAAACAAATAAAGTATAATTACGAAAAAGGTGATACTATTTATATTGATGCATATATGAGATATCGTCCAAACGATAAGGATGTATTAGCTCTTGTGGAAAATGGACTTCCTAAAAAAGTTGTAGAATACCAAGGGGAAGCTATTATTCAATACAAGGTGAAAAGTAAAAGAAAAGAGCTTATAATTAAAAGCTTTAAGAAACTAGAAACAGTTAATCATCCATAGAAATGGTATCAGGACAAAAGCGCAGTAATATTTCTATTGGTGATTTAGTGGAAATAGTGCAAAAGCAAGATCAGCAAAGTGGAGAGCTTACAGAAGGTATCGTGAAAAAATTCCTCACCAAGTCGCCAAGTCACCCACATGGAATAAAAGTTATGCTTACTGATGGAACCGTTGGTAGAGTTAAAACCATTATTGAAGAAGAAGATTAAATATTCATTAGCACAACTGCTCCCACTGCAATAATAAGTCCTATAATATTCATAAGACTAAATTTTTCTTTGAAATATAATATTCCTATTGCAGCCGAAATAGCAATAAAACTAAGATTATAAATTGCGAAAAAAAGAGAAGAATGAAATTCTGTTAAGCTTTTTAGAAAGAAATATGTACCTCCAAAATTCAATATCCCAAGCAAGACTCCTGAACTAATATTTTTTAATTCTATTTTTTTAAACTGCCTAGTTGCTCCCATAAATACTACTGATACTATAAAAGAGATACTAAAAAGCAGACCTATAAACAATAGTGGATAATCATTAACTCCTAAACGCTCTGCATGCCGCATTAAGCTATTATTAGCTCCACTAATAAGGAAAAGAAATAAAGGAAATACAAATGCGCTAATACTTAATGCTACTTTATTTTTTGGTTTAAAGAATAAATATATTGCTGGAATTGTAATCCCAATTCCTATAATTTGCATTGTGCTAATCCTCTCATTATAGTATATATAGGCAATAAAAACTGGAATAATAACCGATATATTTGCTGCAACTGAGCTAATAGCCATCCCTGACTTCTGAATAGAACTTGACATTACCAGGAAACCAAAAAAGAAACTTACACCTAACATTAACGCTTGGAGAAGATGGTAATTCAATAAGTTTTGGAATTGAATAATATCAAATGAAATACCAATTGCAAGAGTTGCAGAAATAATATAACTTATTGAAATTGCCATTAAATTATTAATCTCATATTTCTCAAAATATTTGAATAATACAAATATAGAGATTGAGAAAAATAAAGCCAAAGCAAAATAAAGCATAAAAATCAGGACTATTTATATAATAATTTCTCCGATAAGGTCGAAAGCTTCGGCAGCATGAATTTTTACCTGGTAAAAATCCCCAATAATAAGTTCACTATCATCACTGATAATAACTTCATTATCTACTTCTGGAGAATCGTATTGTGTTCGGCCATAATAATTACCATTCTCATATTTATCAATAAGTACTTTGTAGGTATTACCAATCCTATCCTCATTCTTATCCAAAGAAATTTGTTCCTGAATATCCATTAATCTATTTAGCCTACCTATTTTATCTTCTTCAGAGATATCATCTCCAAGTATAAAAGCAGGAGTATCTTCCTCTGGAGAATAAGTAAATGCACCAAGTCTATCAAACTTATATTCTTGAATAAAATCTAATAACTCTTGAAACTCCTTTTCAGTTTCGCCAGGATAGCCCACAATCATAGTAGTACGAATATTGATATCAGGAACATAATTACGAAATTTATCCACCAATTTGCGAGTAGTGTTTCCACCATGGCCACGTTTCATTGATGTCAAAATTCTATCATTAATATGTTGTAAAGGGATATCCATATAGTTACATATTTTGATCTCTTTTTTCATAAGCTCTAGCACATCATCAGGAAACTGTGTTGGGTAAGTATAATGTAATCGAATCCACTCGATACCGTCAACCTTTACTAATTCGCTAAGCAGATCGCCAAGGCGCTTCTTGCCATAAATATCTACACCATAATATGTTAAATCCTGAGCAATAAGAATAAGTTCCTTTACTCCTTTCTTTGCCAATTGCACTGTTTCTGCAACTAATGCCTCAATGCTTAAAGATACATTTTTTCCTCTAATATTTGGAATTGCACAAAAAGCACAAGTACGATCACAGCCTTCAGAAACTTTTAAGTAAGCATAATGCTTTGGTGTTGTGAGCATCCGTTCTCCTATAAGTTCTTTTTTATAATCAGCACCAATATCCTCAACTATTTGTTGCATATCGTGCACGCCATAAATACCATCTACATCTACAAATTCTTTCTTTAAGTCATCAAGGTACCTCTCCGAAAGGCAACCCATTACATAAACTTTCTTTATCTCGCCAGAAGCTTTCTTATCAAGCAAATCTAAAATAACGTCAATGCTCTCTTCTTTACTATCTGCAATAAAACCACAAGTATTTACCACTACATAGTCAGCAATTTTACCAGACTCATGAGTAACCTCAAGATTGTTCATCTGCAATTGAGCCATTACCTTTTCCGAATCTACAAGATTCTTGGAACAGCCCATTGTTATAAAATTGATACGATTTTTTAGTTGGTTTTTATTCATATTATTTCTATTAAAACAAACTCTAATGTAGGCACAAAAGGTATGTCAATATTTTTATTGATTAATTTTGCCAGGGTATAATACTGAATGGTAAATGCAGTTTTTTTAAAAATAAATTTACATTTAAGAGTAAAAGTATATTATCCAAAAAGAGAATCTACAAACTCTACTTTATCAAAAAGCTGAAGATCTTCAATTCCTTCACCAATACCAATATATTTTACTGGTATTTTAAATTCTGCCGAAACACCTATCACAACACCGCCTTTTGCAGTACCATCAAGTTTTGTAACTGCCAATGCACTAACATCAGTAGCTGCAGTAAATTGTTTTGCTTGTTCAATAGCATTCTGACCTGTAGAGCCATCAAGCACAAGAAGTACCTCATTGGGAGTATTAGGAATAACCTTCTGCATAACTCTCTTTATTTTAGAAAGCTCATTCATTAGATTTACTTTATTATGTAATCGTCCGGCAGTATCAATAATCACTACATCAGCATTTTGGCTAACAGCAGCCTCCAGTGTATCAAAAGCAACTGAAGCAGGGTCTGCATTCATACCTTGATTTATACATGGCACTCCAACTCTCTCTGACCAAATTATTAACTGATCTACAGCAGCAGCACGAAATGTATCTGCAGCACCAAGAACAACTTTTTTTCCTGCTTTTTTAAATTGATATGCTAATTTACCAATGGTGGTAGTTTTTCCTACACCATTTACACCCACAACCATAATAACATAGGGAGTATCTCGCTTCTCAAAATCAAAATCCAGAAGGCTGTCGTTACTATTTTTGTCAAGTAAATCAGCAACTTCCTCTTTAAGAATATTATTTAATTCTGACGTACCAAGGTATTTATCACGTGCTACACGCGCCTCAATATTCTTTATAATTTTTAGCGTAGTGCTCACTCCAACATCAGAAGTAACAAGGATTTCTTCTAAATCATCAAGCACTTCATCATCCACAGTAGTTTTTCCGGCAACAGCTTTACTAATTTTAGTAAACATACCAGTTTTAGATTTCTCTAAACCTTCGTCTAGTTTCTTCTTCTTGTCTTTTGAGAAAATACCGAATATACCCATAGTTGTAAATTTGTTTGCCAAAAGTAATAAAAAAAGAGCTTTTCCCGAATTCACGAAAAAAGCTCAATATCATAGTATTATACCTAACGACTATTTTTTAGCTAAAATTTCTTTTACCTTTTCGTTAGGAACAACCTCTTCTTTAAAAGTATATGCGCCAGTTTTCTCTGAACGAACTGAACGTATAACTTTTGAATAACTTTTTCCTCCTGTTTGCAGGGAGGCAACAACTTTCTTAGCCATATCTTATAATTTTTACTTGATTTCGCGATGAATAGTCATGCGTTTCAAAATTGGGTTAAACTTTTTTAACTCCATTCTATCTGGAGTGTTTTTGCGGTTCTTAGTAGTAATATATCTTGAAGTACCTGGCATACCACTCTCTTTATGCTCTGTGCACTCTAATATAACTTGAACTCGTGCGTCTTTACTTTTCTTAGCCATCGTTTTTCTCCTTATAAATTTAGGAGTGCAAAAGTACAAACATTTATCTTACTAAATAGCTTTTTTTACGAAAATATTTATATTTATATTTTTGTTAATAAACCATCTAAGACAAAATCTCATACAATCCTGTATTTAAGGAGTTTATAAAGTCCATTATAAAACCTTACCCACAAAAAACATTGTTAATAATATACCTAATTATAAGCAAAAAAGTAGGATATTTATATTCTTTAGACAAATACCCTACTTCTTTTAATTTAATTAGCACTATTTCTTAAATAGCTATCCCTAAACCCAATTGAAATTGCTGACTTTTATATCCAGAAAACAAAGCATTTCCACTAACATCCATTGTGCCCCAATAATAGCGAGCCTCAATACGCAACATTAATATATTAAACCCTAATCCAGCAAAAACTGGCAAATCGAATGTATTAGCATTAAAAAGTTCTTTAGAAGCATCAGCCCCTATGTCCAATTTCCATGTTTCACCAACTTTGAATGCAGGAGCTCCTCCCAATAGGCCATATACAGGACCAAGTTTTATCTTTGCATATATAGGGAGACTTAAATAATGGAGTTTCATCAAATTATCAGAGTCATAAGCCGATCCTATTTGAGAATATTCTAATCCTCCACCTAATCGAAATAACGGAATAATCTTGTGTTCCTTAAAGATTCCAATATAAAAAGAGTTTAAATATTCATCCATTATTGTAAAAGCAGGAGAACTAGAACTATTATGAAAATTTGAGAACTGCCACCCAGCTCTAATTCCAAATTTGTCTCCAGCAAATGAGTTAAATGATAATCCAAATACTAGTAATGATACTAATAAAAGTTTAAATTGTTTCATAATTTTATTTTTTAATTTATACTAATTAAACACAAATGTAATTATTTCATTCAATAAAAGATACTGAAATTTCAAATTTTATATATTATTAATATTCATACCCTAAATATTCAAAATAAACCTAGTACGCTTCTTCTTCTACAACTTCTTCCCCTACTTCATCACCTACTTCTTCTATGCGATTACCTTTATAATCTATATAAAAAACTTCTCCATCTAAAGAAACATAAGCCTTTCCATAATAAAAGGGGTCAATATAATCGTATATACAAGGGATTACTATTTCTCCATTATTATTTACATATCCGTACTTATCATTTATTTGAACACTCGCAAGTCCTTCGTTAAAGTTCCCAATATAATTATAATCAATAGCTAAAACTATATCCCCCTTCTTATTAATAACACCATATTTATTATTTATGCTTACAACACTAACCCCATTAATAAATGCGCTCATATTGTCGTATTTGCACTCTATTACCTCTTTACCAAATAGGTTAATAAAACCATACTTGCCATTTTCTGGAGAACCATAGTAATCCAACTTACCAATAAACACCATGGCCAAACTATCTTCTGAAAAACTACCTATGTAATAATACTTACTCTCAAGAACTTTTTCACCTTCTGCATTTACTATCCCATATTTAAACCCTGTTTTTACTTTATATAGGCTTTCAGATAGCAATAATATCTCATCAAACTCGCATGGCATAATTTCTTTACCTTCAATATTTATTATTCCATACTTACCACTAATAGGTTCATCATAAATATCTAAAACACCATTATATACAGTAATATTTAACACCTCTGAAGTTTCACCTATATGATCATAAATACAAGGAACTATTTCTTTACCATTTTTATTTATTATACCATATTTATTACTTAACAAATTTCCATACTTATCCATACTCGAAATAGAAACTCTTGTATAATCATTATCAAAAAAGTCTTTAATACTACTGTATTTTAATGGAACAACCTCTTTGCCCTTATTATTAATAAATCCAAACTTTCCATTAAAGGAGTTCTCATCATAGTAATTATAAGTATAATCTCCAATAAATACCTTTGTTAATCCTTCCCCAGAATACTCCTCAATATAATCGTATTTACAAGGAACAACTTCTATCATATCTTTATTTATATAGCCATACTTGCCTTTTTTTGACATCCCACTATTATCAATCTCACCAATAAATACTTTTAAATAGTCATATTCATTAACCGCATCAATAGAGGTATATTTGCAGGCAATCACCTCTTTACCTTCAATATTAATAAAACCATACTTACCAATACTAGGGCTACCATATTCATCAATAGTTCCTGTAAAAACCTTAGCATATCCATTTTCGTTCATGGGCTCCATATAGTCATACTTACAAGGAATTATTTCTTTTCCACTAATATTTATATATCCATATTTTGCATTTATAACATTACCATATTCATCCTTATCACCAATATACATCCATGTATTATCATATTCATTAAAACTTCCTATTGCCAAATATTTGCACGCAATAATCTCTTTTCCCAATAAATTAATATATCCATATTTTTCATTTGAATAACTACCATATTCTGTAATATCACCTTTTAATACTAAGGCAACATCTTTTTCTGAGAAATCACCTATACCAATATAATCACAGCTTACTATTTCATCTCCATTTTCATTTATCATACCAGTTTTGTTATCCATATATACTTTTGCAATACCGCTATAAAAAGCCTCAATAAGATCATACTTGCATTCAATTAACTTCTTACCCTCTTTTGAAAACAAACCGTATTTTCCATCCATAAGCCCTGTCGATTCTTCTGCATAAGCCACTTCCTCAATATATATAGGTTCATTCATAACACTTTCTACATTTCCAATATAAACCTTAATTATATTTCCTTCATTAAGCACTTCTATGCTATTATATTCGCATGGCACAATTTCAAGCCCCTCTTTATTAATTAATCCAAGTTTACCAACTTGCTCATATCCAAAATTATCAATATTTCCAATACTAACTTGTGCAAATCCATAATCTGAAAATCTTTCGATACTAGCGTATTTGCACTTTACTATTTCCTTTCCAACAGAACTTATTATACCATACATATTATCAAGTTTCACTATTGCAAATTCTTCCTCAAAATCGTAAATAGCATTATATTTTGCTGTTATAACAATTTCTCCTTCACTATTTTTTAGCCCAAAAAGGCCTGCTTCACTATATTTTGTCAGCTGTTGTGAAAAACCTAAGAATGTACCCAAAACGAGCACAACGATCAATAAAAGTTGTTTTGTTGTCATTTTATAATGTTTTATTATTAATAAAAGCGAAGATATGAAAATATTTTGAAAGGAAATTTATTTGAATATTTATTTTAATCTGACAAGAAATATATCTTGCAATAAAAAATTAAACGCCTACTTCTTGAATAAGAAATAGGCGTTTATTAGGCATTATAATTATCAACAGTTAGAACTGCTGTTATTTAAAAAGGGTTTGAGTACTTTTCCTCTGTCAATAATGTTTCATCAGTTAACGAAAGTAAAAATGCTTTTAGATCAGCTTTTTGTGGCGGATTAAGCTCTGCTCCTTTTCCATATGGAGGGCGCAATTTTTCCATAAGAGGATGTGCATATTCTGAATATACTAGTCCTTCACTATAGAAATCTATAACCTCATCAAGAGTTTTAAATCTCCCATCATGCATATATGGCCCAGTATGTTCAATATTACGAAGAGTAGTAGCTTTATAAGCCCCTCTATCAATCTCATTACCAGTAACCCCATATCTATCTCTAGGGTCGTTAAAAACATTATCCTTTGCATTATTATAAAACAGATGTGTAGTCATTAGTGGGTTTCCTGCCGATCCGTGACAATGAAAACAATCCGCACCCTCTTCAGTTTGAAATAATACGAGTCCTCGGCTTTCTGCTGGGCTAAGATTAGTTTCTCCCCTAAGGTATTTGTCGAACTTAGAATTACTAGAGACAATAGTTCTAATAAATTGAGCTATAGATTTAGATATTCTATCAATATTTATTTGCTTATCACCAAAAGCAGCTTCAAATAATGCCGGATACATATCAATGCTCCTAATCATTTGCTCTGTCATTTCTATAGTCCCATTTATTTCATGTTCGGCCACTATACCCATCCATACAAGAGATTCTATATTCGTAAGATGGTATTGTGGTTCAGCAGGAATACCATAACTTGGAATTCCCAAATTTGTATTTTCTTTAGAAATAAATCCATTCCATAGATAACCTTCGTTATTCCAAATCAGGTTAAACAAAGGCAGTGGAAAATGTGGCGTTTCTTTCCCATTAAGACCATGAGGATGACCATCAGGGTACTTTGGGTGATTCTCTCCTATTTCAAAAGCAGCACTTTGCAAATGACATGTCGCACAACTCATAAGCGAGTCCTCTTCGTCGCGGCCAGAAAGCCTTCCATCATAAAATAGATATCTTCCTAATTTTACACCTTCCTCCGTTATTGGATTATCGTCAGGAATATTCAAGTTTGTTGGAAATCCTTGAGGAACTTCCATATTATAAGTTGTAGGATTATAAACCGTTGGAGGAATATCCTCTTTTTCGTCTTTATCGCAAGAAACTATTGTTGCAAATAAGAATACCGCCGAAAGAATTATTATGTTTCTATAAATCTTTATCATAACACTAAATTTAATAAGTGTAAAAAAATATGCTATAATTTATTATAACTATTTTACAATGCTAAATACATCCCAACCATTCATAACAACTTTCTCCATTGCTTCTTGAATTTCCATAATGCTACCACCATAAGTATTATGGTCGTATTCTATAGGGCTCGTAAACCATTTATCAACATGCATACGTAGAATAAGGCTAGTTGTATTTCCTTCGTTAATTACAAAATCAGAAGATGGAATGCTTACTATAAAAGAATTGTCGATAAAACCAGTAATATCTCCACTAGTATTATATACTTGTCCTGGTCCAAGGTGAAAATTAAATCCCGTTAACGAATCATTTGAAAGACGCCATTTGCCATCTAACTGCATAGCATGATAACCACCACCTAACTCTTCAGGCCAAAACATATTCACCTCTGGCTGATTTACAAACATAAAAGACTCATTATCCTCATCATTAAAACCAAATGTAAATGATAGTGAATCATAACCTCCTTTTTCAATATCATCGGCAATAGTCCATTGCAAACTGGGAGCTACGTCAGTACCAACATAATGAGAATTGTGAAACTTATTTAAAACAGTAGCTTCACCATCCTTAAATATAGTTAATCTGGAAATAAAGAATTTTACATAATAAGCATTGTACTCATTACCTGCAGCATTGGTGTATTTTTTAATTCCCCATTCCATTGGGTCTGCCTCATTATAGAAATCAAAATTGAGCTGTAATTTACCCGTTGTAGGTTGTGGGTCTGGCTCAGGATCTTTTTCGCATGAACTCGCTAAGGATAATATTGCCGCTAAAACTATTAGGATTATTGTTTTATAATTTAATAAATTCATCATATATTATTTAAAAGGGTTAATTCATTATTTTTATCATAACACTATATTTTATAAGTGTAAGAATTCGGAAAATACTATATTTCTAATTATTTTACAATACTAAATACATCATGGCCATTCATTACAACTTTCTCCATTGCATCCTGAGTTGCCATAATGCTACCACCATAAGTATTATGGTCGTAAACTATAGGACTAGTAAACCACTTATCAACATGCATACGCAATATAAGGTTAGTAGTGCTACCTGTGCTAATTTCAAAATCAGAAGATGGAATACTTACTACAAAAGAATTGTCGATAAAGCCTGTAATATCACCACTAGTATCATAAAATTGCCCTGGGCCTAGATGAAAATTAAATCCCGTTAATGTATCATTTGCAAGACGCCATTTCCCATCAAGTTGCATTGCATGGTATCCACCACCAAGCTCTTCTGGCCAAAGCATATTAACCTCTGGTTGGTTTGCAAACATAAAAGACACATTATCTTCATCATTAAAACCAAATGTAAATGATAAAGAATCGTAGCTTCCATTTTCAATTTCATCAGCAATAGTCCATTGCAAAGTTGTGGCTACAGCAGTACTTACATAATGTGAGTTATGAAACTGATTTAAAACAGTAGTTTCACCACCCTTAAATATAGTTAATCTAGTAATAAAGAATTTTACATAATAAGCACTATACTCATTACCTGCAGCATTGGTGTATTTATTATTTCCCCACTCCATAGGATCTGCCTCATTATAGAAATCAAAATTAAGCTGTAATTTACCCGTTGTAGGCTGTGTAGCTTGCTTTGGAACCTTTTCGCATGAACTCGCTAAGGATAATATTGCCGCAAAAACTATTAGGATTATTGTTTTATAATTTAATAAATTCATCATATTTTATTTAAAAGGGTTACTTAATTCATTATTTTCATCAATAAAGTCATAATCTGTTAGAGTAAGAAGAAATGCTTTTAAGTCAGCTTTTTCTCCTGGGTTAAGCTCTGCTCCAATACCATAAGGAGGGCGAAGTTTTTCCATAAGAGGATGCGCATATTCAGAATACACAAGACCTTCACTATAGAAATCAATCACTTGATCTAATGTAGTAAATCTACCATCGTGCATATATGGGCCAGTAAGTTCAATATTACGCAAAGTAGTAGCTTTATAAGCACCTTTATCAATTACATTTCCTGTAACAGAGTATCTATCATTCTCGCCTTCGAAGTTATCATCTTTGGCATTATTATAAAAAAGATGAGTTGTAAATAAAGGATTTCCCACTGACCCATGACAATGGAAACAATCAGCTCCTTCTTCTGTTTGGAAAAGCACAAGGCCTCTTTCCTCAGCATCAGAGTATTGATATTCGCCTCTTTGCTTTTGGTCAAATTTACTATTGAAAGAAATCTGAGTACGTATAAACTGAGATATCGCTTTTGCTATTCTATCCATAGTAATTTGTGGTGTTCCAAAAGCAGCTTCAAACAATGGTGGATACATATCCACAGCAGATATTGCCGCCACAACCTTTTCGGGAGTAGAGGCAAATTCATTATGTGCGTATACAGTACCTACCACATCCTCCTCAATAGAAGCAACACTTCCATTCCAAAGATAAGCGCCTGGATTCCATAGTAAGTTAATATGAGGAAGCATTACGTTATCAGTTTGCTCACCAGTAGTACCAGTGCCTTTACCTACTCCGTTCTCAAATGCAAACTCTTGCTTATGACAAGAAGAGCAACTCATAGGCATTCCTTCATCAGCTTTGCCCGACATACGATCATCATAATACAAATACCTTCCTAGTTTTATTCCTTCAACAGTCATTGGATTATCTTCAGGAATAATAAAATTTGTTGGAAATCCTTTAGGAATTACAAAGGAATACGGAGTTGGCTCATGTATTGGGTCTGGTTCTGGATCTTTTTCACACGACGTACTCATTAATAGTAATGAAATAGACATGAATAAGATTGCTTTTACTAGATTATTTATTCTCATAAACTATAAATATATATTTTTCTTTGTTTAATTAGCTCTATTGACAAGATTTTTTCTAAAAGGTTTACTCTATTTTATAAAAAATGTTATATTTATTCTAATAAAAAGCGTCAATATTGCTATAACAATTATTTATAATGCTAAAATAGTATAATTTATCTATTTGAATTTAATCAAATAACAAATAATAACATATATCGAACACACTTTTTCCGTACTTTCGCTTCTCAAAATTGAGGAATTTATAAAACTACATAGGATATTATGCAAAAAAGAATCATCCAAATATTAATACTATTATTACCATTAGGATTAATTGCTGCTTATAAGCACTACTCTGAACAACAGAAAGATAAAGAAAAAATAATTACAGAACTCGTATTAAGCGGACTTCAATTTGCTCATTATCAAACTAATGAATTAGATGATGAGTTTTCTAAACGAGTTTTTAAATCATATTTAGAGAGAATAGATTACACAAAAAAATTCCTACTACAAACTGACGTTGACAAACTTCAAAAGTATGAAACTCTTATTGATGATGAATTACTACAGTTGAATACTAGTTTTATCGACTTATCTAATAAGATAATAACACAACGAATAAAGGATGCTGAGGAGTATTATATAGAAATACTTTCAGAGCCTTTGGACTTTACTAAAGATGAGATTCTAGAATTAGATGACGAAAAAAATCCTTATGCAAAAAACACCACAGAATTAAAGGACAATTGGCGAAAGGCTCTAAAGTATCAGGTAATGCTGGAGTTAAAAACTAAACTAAAAATACAAGAAAAAGCTATAGAGGATAAGGACACATCTGTTGTAATAAAGACATATGCAGAGCTTGAAGAAGCATCTAGAGTTAAAATTGAGAAGCGAAATAAGGATTATTTCCGAAGATTGAATCAGCAAGAGCGTACTGATAGATACAATTTATATATGAATTCAATATCCCTTGCATTTGATCCTCATACAAATTACTTTCCACCAAAGAATAAGGAAGATTTTGATATAAATATGAGTGGTCAGCTCGAAGGTATTGGAGCAACTTTACAGGAGAAAGATGGTTTTATAAAAGTAGTAAATATCGTTCCAGGAAGCCCTTCATATAAGCAAGGTCAGCTTAAAGTTAACGACCTTATTCTTAAAGTAGCTCAGGGCGATAGTCTTCCTTTAGATTTAGTTGGCATGAGATTAGACAAAGCTGTTCGTTTTATTAGAGGTCCTAAAGGTACTACTGTAAAACTAACTGTTAAGAAGGTTGATGGATCAATACAAATAATCCCTATTGTTAGGGATATTGTAATTATTGAAGAAACATATGCCAAATCTGTAATTGTAAAAGACCCAAAATCTAAACAAAGAATAGGATATATTTATCTTCCTTCTTTCTATGTTAATTTTAATGAGAAAGATGGTGGTAGAAGAAGTGCTGATGATGTTTTAAAGGAGATTAATAAACTAAAGGCTGAAAAAGTTGATGCTTTAATAATTGATTTAAGAAACGACGGTGGTGGCTCACTAAGTGATGTTGTAAAAATGGCCGGATACTTTATTCCTCAAGGGCCAATTGTACAGGTAAAGCAGAAAGTTGGCGCTGCCAAACAACTAAACGATACTGACCCTAGAGTTCAATATGATGGACCTGTTGCTGTAATGGTAAACTCCAACAGTGCTTCTGCATCAGAGATTTTTGCTGCAGCATTGCAAGACTACGATAGAGCAGTTATTATTGGAGGAAAACAAACTTTTGGGAAAGGCACTGTACAACGCTTTATCGACTTAGATAATGTTGTAAATGGTAAAGCAGACCAATACAAACCATTTGGAGCTTTAAAACTTACATTCCAGAAATTCTATAGAGTATCAGGAGGGTCTACACAATTAAAAGGAGTTGAGCCAGACATTGTATTACCTGACAACTATACATATATTGAATATGGGGAAGCCGAGATGGACTATAGACTTCCGTATGATGAAATCCCTAAAGCTAGCTATACAAAGTCTACAAATATGGCAAAAAGAGCTAATCTTATTAAAGCTAGTAAAAAGCGCTTGAAGAAAAGCGAAACTTTTGATTTAATAGATCAGAAAGCAAGGTCAATCAAAAAACATCGTAATGATACTGAGGTGAGTCTGAATCTTGAAACATTTAAGAAAAACCAATTAATACGCAAAGAAGAGAGTGATCTTTATAAAGATATTTTTAAAGATACAACATTAGTACTTGTAACTCCTTTGGAAGCTGACTGGCAATTTATAGAGAAAGATAGCAGCAAGATGGAATCTGCTAAGAAATGGCATAAAATGCTTATGTCTGACCCATATTTATTGGAAAGTATTAAAGTAGTAGAGAGTTTATAATTATGCAATTTACTAAAGAAAACATACCTGAATTAAACAAGGAATTAGAAGGTAAATTAGCAATTGATATTATCAGTTTTTTTAATACCAACTTAGGAAACGAAATTACTTTTGGAACTAGCCTAGGCGCTGAAGACCAAGTTATAACAGAGATGCTTGCTTCCATAAATTCTAGTGTACCAATATTTACTCTTGATACTGGCAGATTATTTCCAGAAACCTATAATTTAATTGATAGTACATCAGTAAAATACGGCATTACAATAAAGCCTTATTCACCAGTAAATACTGAAGTTGAGGAAATGGTAGTGGAGCATGGTATGAATCTGTTTTTCAAATCGATAGAGCTGCGCAAAACATGTTGTCAAGTACGTAAGCTACGACCACTGAAAAGAGCTTTGATTGGTCGTAGAGCTTGGTTTACTGGTCTTCGTCGTAGTCAATCCGTAACCCGTGTGGATATGCAAATAGTAGAATGGGATGATAATAGCAATATGCTTAAAATTAACCCATTAATAAATTGGACTGAAGAGGATGTATGGAACTATATCAAAAAGCAAGGCATTCCTTATAATCCTTTACATAATAAAAACTACCCAAGTATTGGTTGTGAGCCTTGTACGCGAGCTATTATGCCTGGCGAGGATGTGCGCGCAGGCAGATGGTCGTGGGAGAATCCTGATACTAAAGAATGTGGACTTCATAAATAAACAGGTTAAGTAATAATTATCTCTATACATAACGAAAAATAATCCGTTACATTCCTTAACGTATGAGTAGGAAAGGAAATTGTTGGGACAATGCAGTTGCTGAAAGCTTTTTTAAGACAATTAAACACGAATGGTTGTATCGATTTAAGTTCAATTCATACAATCAATTACATAGCTCTATTGAGGGTTATATAACATGGTATAATACTAAAAGAATTCATTCTAGTTTAGGGTATTTATCTCCTTTAGAAATGGAAATTAAACTAAGAAAAATTATTAATAAAGCGGCTTAATAAAAAAAGTCACAAAATCATCAGGTATTCCACTGTTTTGTATTATGTTTAATGAATTTCACAAAAACGTCATGTACATAGCATGTACTTAGAAGAATTATATACTGTTTTAAATTCAGAATTACCTATTCTTCTAGATAAAAATCAGACCAATCTTCATCATCAAATTCATTTTGCATTTCTCGCTCCAAGTTTATCATCTTTAGAGCAGTAATACCTGCTTCAATACCTTTATTGCCATGCTTTCCGCCAGCTCTATCTTGAGCTTGTTGAAGATTATCGGTAGTTAAAACACTAAATATTACAGGGATGTCATTATTTAATCCTACATTAGCAATTGCATCAGCACTAGCTTGAGAGATAAAATCAAAATGTCGTGTTTCGCCTTGAATAACACAGCCAACACATATTATTGCATTTACTGGTTTATATTGCGCCATTTGCTGAGCTGCATAAGCTAGCTCAAAGGTTCCTGGCACATATTTTACATATAAGTCTTCGTCCTTGATGCCTTTCTCTATCATTATGTCAATTGCGCCTTGCGCCATTGCATCAGTTATTTCATCATTCCATTCCGAGATAAGAATCCCTACTTTAGCACCATCAATATTTAGCGCACTATCCTTATATTCAGATAAATTTTTTAAGCTTGAAGCCATATCTATTTCTTTTAATTTAAGTTCTCAAAAATACAAAATATCTATAATCAGAATAAAAAAAAGGTCGAACGCAAGTTCGACCTTCAATATTTTTGTTATAGAACAATATTACTTACCTAAGAACTGCTCTTCACGAGCTATATATTTCTTAACCTCAGCATACTCACCACTTTTAAAGTAGTCTGTTTTTATTCTATTAAATAACTCTAAAGCTTTATCATGATCTCCCAATAATGAGTAAGTCATTCCTGCTTTTTTCAAAAACATCGGAGTTAGTAGGTCATTATCTTTATAATTTGCAGCAGCAACATATTTTGCAGCAGCTCCATCTTTATCACCTAATTCCATCATACAATCACCAATAGCACCTATGGACATAGCTTTAATATTTATATCCTCACTATCAAATGATTTTAAGTGGTCTATTGCTTCCTCATAGTTATAAGTAGCAGTAGCAGAGTCATTTTTAGCAATATTCAGGTAGCATATACCTGCATAATATTGAGCCAAATTACCACTTGCTGTAGAGCCATATTCATCAATAATACTTAGAAAACCAACAACATCATCATTACCATTTAGGGCAGCTGCAAATTGGTCATTACCAAATAACTGCTCTGCTTCCCAAATAGTATTATAAGCAGCCTCTTCAGCTGGTTTAGATACATATTTTTGATATCCCATATAAAGAATTACTACAGCAAATAGTGCTAAAACACCATAGCTCATATTCTTCTTATTATTCTCTACAAATTTCTCTGTACGTCCAACAGCTTCCTCTATATTTGCTAGATTCTCTTCTGTTTGATTATAATTTTGTTTTGCCATCTCTAATAAAAAATTTAATTGTGCAAATGTAAAATATTTTAGCACATAATCACATCTTTATTTCATTATAAAAATAAAACTCTATAATGCTTGTAAGATGCGTACTGTATTTTTATGTAATTGAATTATCTTCTTGATTTTGAAGGTCGGTTACTGCCACTACTCCTACCTTTCTGATACGACTTTTTAGCACCATAACTCTTTGATCCTGCACCTCGCTGACTAGACTTACCTTTAGATTTAGAAGTTGATTTTTTAGATGCTAGGCTAGAATTAAGCTTCTTAAGAACAACGTTTGCGGATATAAGCTCTACACCCTCTGGCAAACTAAGTACATCATTTGTAATACGTCTAATATGAGTATCTATAAGTTCATCACTTACTATATTCTTATTCCAGGTGATATACATCTCTTTCATCTGGTTTGCAAGAATGGTTACCAAAGCATCTCTTGATTCTCCGGGCTCTTGATCTGCAATATTATTTAATAGCAATTCTGTATTTTTGCCATAAAATCGGTATTTAATAATATTGTTGCTATAAGCGATAGGATCAATACTTTTCTTTTCATCATCATGCTTACTAACCTCAAAAGGATAATCTACTTCTAATTCGTAATTAGATATTATATATAAATGATTCCATAACTTTTTATAGTACTCATCATTAGCATTATCCGTAGGGTTTACTTGCTGCATCACTGAAATAATAATATATGCAAGCTTGGTACGCTTATTTTTATCTTCTATAGATATAGCATATTCCACAAGATTCTGAACATTACGCCCATATTCTCGAATACGCATATCTGGTCTACTAGTATTATAATCTCTTTCTATATCCATTACTTTAATTTATTACAGTGTATTACTAATTCAATTTTATGTGCATAAATGCAATTATAAACTAAATATATAGCTATATGCATTTAAATACCCACTTCTAAGAATTAAAAACTATTGTTTTAGTATTCTCAATTTTGCAAATTTCAAGATAAGTGTTTTTGTTCCAGAATTAGCAAAAACAACAATTGCTTTCCTATCACCTTTTGGGCCTTCAATTGTTTCAACTTTTCCACGACCAAATCTATCATGAAAGACTTCCATACCTTCTTTAATACTATTTGCCTGATCATGTGACACTCCTGATCTTACTGTTGACTTTTCCACGCGTTTAAGTTTTTTATTATTTGTTTGTATATCTACTTGCTTTCTACTTTGTAATTTGGATTTAGGTTTCGTTTTTGACACAAAACTTTTAAAATCCTTATTTTTTGTTGCTTGCATCGACCTCACTATGGGCGATTGATCATATGATAATAACTGATCCATAGTATTATCCTCAACATACTTACTATCGAGCTCACTCAGGAACCTACTAGGCTCCGAATACTGCAGATTGCCCCATTTATAACGGCTGCCAGCATAACTCAAAAACACTTGCTTTTCGCCGCGAGTAAGTGCTACATAGAACAATCTACGTTCTTCCTCAATATCTGCTCTTGATGTTAGCGACATCATTGAAGGAAATAAGTTTTCTTCCATACCTACAACAAATACATAAGGAAATTCCAATCCTTTTGAAGCATGTATGGTCATCAATGTTACCACATCCTGATTTTCTTCATTATTTTTATCAGCATCAGTATGCAAAGCAATGTCTTCCATAAAGAGCTCTAAAGTACGCATTTCTACCGCATCAGCCTCATCATTTTCTTCTTCGGTAAATTCTTTGATACTAGACAAAAGCTCTTCCACATTTTCAAACCTCATTATCCCATCTTGATCCTCACGAGCCGCATATAATGTAGAATAAATACCAGTTTTTTTAGCAATATCATTTGCCAAATCGTAAGCATTTTTCTTTTTTAAATCTAGGGCAAAGGTACGAATCATATTTACAAAGTCATAAATTTTATTAGCAGTGCCTTTTGCCAATATATTACTCTGCATAATATTAGTCATCAAATCCCATAACGACATTTGAAGCCTATTTGCTTCTATCCTTAATTTATCAAGACTTGTGCTTCCAATTCCTCGCTTAGGATAATTTATCACCCTCATCATTGCTTCCTCATCGTTATGATTTATCACTAGGCGATAATACGAAAGCAAATCCTTAATCTCCTTACGAGAATAAAAAGAAAGCCCTCCATAAATTCTATAAGCAATATTCATCTTACGCAAAGCATCTTCCATTGATCTGCTTTGTGAATTTGTACGATACAGTATAGCAAAATCAGTATTGTTAGCATGTTGAGTATTCTTAATGCTAAAAATATTACGAGCTACTAGACTGCCTTCTTCTGTATCGCTTAAAGTAGAATTTAAAGAAATCTTTTCTCCGATATCATTGGAAGTCCAAATGGTTTTCTCAATTTGTTTTTTATTATTACTAATAATTGAGTTAGCAATATTTACAATGTTTTGAGTTGAACGATAGTTTTGCTCTAATTTAAATGTTTTCAGATTAGTATAATCCTTATTCATATTAAGGATATTCTGAATATTAGCACCTCTAAACGCATAAATACTCTGAGCATCGTCACCAACTACGGTAATATTCTCTGATTGTGCCGCTAATCTCTTTACAATAAGGTACTGCGAGTGGTTAGTATCCTGATACTCATCTACTAAGAAGTATTTAAATCTACGCTGATATTTAATGAGCACATCAGCATTATCGCGTAATAATACATTTGTATTGAACAATAAATCATCGAAATCCATTGCCGAGGCACGCTTAAGCCTTTCTTGGTATATGGTATATATATCGCCAATTTTGCCTTTGCCACTTTCTTTATCAGTAGAAAGTAGGCTTGCATTATTATTATAATCTCTAGGAGAGATTAAATTATTCTTTGCCGAAGATATTCTACCTAATACCAAATTAGGTTTATAGGTTTTATCATCAAGCTGCTCCTCTTTAATTATCTTTCTGATAATACTTTTACTATCGTCAGAATCGTATATGGTAAAATTAGATGGATAACCAATTTTATCGGCTTCAATTCTTAATATTTTAGAAAAAACTGAGTGAAAAGTTCCCATCCAAACGCTCCTAGCCTGAGTACCGATAATCTCCTCAATACGCGCTTTCATTTCTTTAGCCGCTTTATTTGTAAAAGTTAAAGACATAATATTGAAAGGGTCAACACCTTTCTCAATTAGATGAGCAATTTTGTAGGTAAGCACACGAGTTTTGCCCGAGCCAGCACCAGCAATTATCATGCTAGGCCCCTCTGTATAAGCAGCTGCCTCCTGTTGTACTTTATTTAGTCCGTCTAATAATGCCATATATATTTCAACCTAATTTTAACTTCTATATATTATTCAGGAGTAATTTCTATAAACCTATTCAAATGCACAAGCTCACGGGAGAGCTTTTATCGTGTTTATCATAATATTACATTTCACCTAAAACTCTTATTATTAATACAATTAATAGCTTTTGGCAATTTAATAATACAACAAACAAAGGTATAAAAAAGCAATGGATAAATAAGAATTATTTATTAAGATTCTTTAAAAATCAAAAAAAATATTTTAATCACAATAATTTACGAATATTTAATAATCCATCATCAGCTTATCTTGGCACAAAAACATAAATTAATTATCTTTTTAATTGAATAGCATAATAAAAGCACTATCTTTGCGCCTTCAAAATACGAAAGTATTTTTATCTACCACAACACTATATGCCCAGGTGGCGGAATTGGTAGACGCGTTGGTCTCAAACACCAATTCCTTACGGAGTGCCGGTTCGACCCCGGCCCTGGGTACTAAAGCGGAATTCTCATTAATAATGAGTTTTCCGCTTTCTTTTTTGCCCTTTGGATTTCTCTGTAAAATAACGGATTGTAAAAATCATCTCTATAACATACTAAAAAACCATTTGGTTCATGCCTCTCTCGTAGAATCAATCAACTATATGATGTCTGTACATAACTCTATTTAAAACAATTTATATTATATGCTGATTCTGCGAATCGATCCAAGGAGGTGAAGCATTCTTAGGATCAACGTAAATTTTATGTTAAAAAAGCAAAGTACGTCAGCAAATATTTAAACTGATAACCCTACGTATTAAGTAAAATTCGAACAATTAACATTTTCATACGCTATTTATCTTCTATTTATATGCTAAATTCCTATGAATTGCTAAATTCCAATTATGTATTTATTATAATTTAGCAATCATAATTTTTTTTTATAAAAACCCAGAAATAATGTTTGACAAACTCTATCCCCTAGCTATATTACTTATACTATTACTAACTTCTTGCAATACAAATAATGAGGAATCATTAATAATTGATCAAAGTAGAATTAAACATAAGAATAACAGAGTGGCTGCCGAATGGGAGCCTGCTTTGGGTGCAATAGTTGTTTGGCCATTGGATTTGCCACACAAATTAATAATAGAGTTGGCAAAGGATGCTAAATTATATACTATAGTTCCTAATAAAGAAGAAATAGAAATTGCCAAAACATGGTATGTAAAATGGGGGATTGACCTTAGTAATGTTGAGTTTATTATCTCCTCACAAGGCTTGGATTCTTGGTGGGCTAGAGATTGGGGAGCCTTTGCAGTTTTTGATTCGTTGGGAGCAATGAGCCTTGCTGACGGGCAGTATAAATATAGCACCCCCATAACAACTATTGGATGCAATGATTCATTACAATTTTTGTTTGCTGAAGAAGACAAAACCACTGGCAAAAATAAAATCATATTAACTACCCAAGACGACGATACTCCAATAGATATTGCAAAGCATATGAGCCTAAACAGAATTGATTTACCATTTACGTATACTGGTGGAAATGTGTTTATGGATGGCAAAGGAAGTGCAATTTCTTGTTGTATTATTAAAAATGAAAATAACTATATCGGCGTTGATGAAACTAAATTTATAAATTATACAGAAACTTATTTGGG
>JAGLDA010000158.1 GCA_023145955.1 Bacteroidales bacterium | reverse complement strand
CTTATGTGACTTATGTGTCTTATGTGGTTCTTTTAAGAGTGTACTAATGTTTCTCCACTCTTCAATCATTCTAATAGCAATATTCTCCACATCTTGGGCTGGCAAATCGTTTGAGAGTTTAAAATGGTATATTTTACCCACTGGCCAATGTCGACTAATTTTATTAACAAGGCTTTCGCGCACCACCCAAAGCATTGGTACTGTAGAGTTTTTGCAAATACTATTAATACTTTTAGCCCACCCTTTATTTTTAATTTCCAGAGGTCCAATTTCGTCAACTATTAGAAGGTCGGTGCTTGCAGAAATGTTATCAAGAATAGAATTTCCAAAGCTAACAGCCTCAGCATTAAAATAGAATTTACCTTGCTTAAGCCAACCTTTATGTTCATTAATATTGCATAATGAAGTACGCTCTTGAGTACTTATCCTCCTTAATTCGTATCCTTGGCGTTGATTATCCTTATAAACTACTTCACTAATAAACCCATCAATATTAATATCGCTACGTTTGAGTCTATTTACCACCTTTTGCACAAAAGTAGTTTTACCTTGCTGAATATTTCCGCTAATAATAATTATTGGTAATAGTAGTTTATCTCTTCTTTCTAATTCTTTAATTAAATTTTCGGCATAAATCAGCAATTTGGAAATTAGCACAATTGGAGACCTAAACATTTCCTTAGCCGAGGGAAAAGCTTTCAAACTTTCGGGCAAAATACCAAAAGCCAAGCTAAGTGCACGATAAAAATTTTGTAACCCGCCTTTATAAAGAATAGTTTTTATAAGTGGACTTTTAAGTTCTTTGCCTATTGCAGCAAAAGATATAACTACCAATGCAGCACGAATATTCATTTTCATACCTATAAAAAAACCTTGCCAACTAAAAAAATCCCCTGTTGATTCCTTACTAAAAAGAAACCCTGCCAATAATGAAATAAGGAAAAATAGAATCCAAAATGTTGGCCTTTTTAAATGGTTAAAGGCATTATTATATCTAATGGCAATAAAAGTAAAATAGACACCAACGGCAATAATGCCAATGTACCATTCTGTGTTTTTTATAATAATCATTCCTATAATAAGTGCCAATAAATGAAAAATCAGCAATAGCCATGAATACTTTTCATCTATTTCGTTACCGAATATGCTCTCATTTTTTTTCTGTTCAAAAATAGGCACAGCAGCAATTTCTTTTTCTATTTTAAAACTTAATAAGCCCGCTTTACGTCCTATCAATGTACCTATAATACCACTAACAAAATACAAAGCAAATAATATTACAACTGCCCAATAACCTTCAATGGAGTAATTTCCAAGTTGCCTAGCAACAAATTCATAAAGTGCATCGAGCATCAGCATAATATCCCAGCCAAAGCTCACCAAAAGTGTAACAACTTTCTGAAAAAGCACTTCAGAAACAGCAAGTCCACCACCAATAATCATGATTATTAGTCTTCCATTGGAGATTCTAAAAAACAGTTCAAGAACAACTGCTTCTACAATAATACCCATCATAGGGCCCAGAATAATTGCACTAGGAGCAATGGATTTCATCATTGCGGCAATAATTCCTGCACGGATAATAAGGCCTTTTTGTGGCCAACGAGTAATAAAAGCCAGAATAAAAATAACACTAAAGAATGACATTACTGTACCACTCAATGGCATACGAATATTGTGTAGAAAACTACCAAGAACAATTTCATTAGCTGCCCAAAGGCTCCCTAATGCTGCTGCTTTTAACCAAAGATTATTTAATTTATTTTCTACTTTAGGCTGCATTATTCTTCGTTTCGTAAAATGTGTAGTACAGCGCCAAAATGTAATAATTGAAGACCTATACTAATAAGTAGAATTAGAATTGTTGAGAGTGCTAATTGCACAAGCCAGTTATAATCAATAAACGACGACAGGTATGCCGATAAACTAGCCAGAATTACGAACAAAAGCATTCTAAATATAAAAGATGGTTCAAAATTTATCTTCAATAATTTAAAAGCAAGATACAGCTGCATTATAGCGGTAATACCTTGTGCAGAAAAGCTTGCATAAGCAGACCCTAAAGCTTCAAAATTAGGAATTAGTATAAAATTAAGACTAAGGCTAATCAAAACACCAATAAATGCAACCAAATTAAGAGCCTTAAGGCTACCGTTTGCCGTAAGCAATGTGCCAAAAATATAAGTTGTGGAAGTGGCAATAAATACCATCATTAATACTTGGAAAACAGCAGCAGTTTGTTCCATTCTAAGTCCATAACTCATAGCAGTTTCCGTTCCGTGCTGATGATATAATACTTGCATAATGTCTGATCCATAAAAATAAGCAATAATTGCCACTGAGGTTGATAGTAAAAAAAGAGGCGTAAAACCTAACTTTACCATCTTGCTTAAATCCTTTTTTTCTTTTATTAATTTTGAAAATATTGGCAATAATAAGCCTGCAAAAAGCAATCCTGACATATTATTAGCAACATCTAACAAACGAAATGCAGACGCATAAATTCCAACCTGTAGGTTACCGCTCTCTGGCAGTATTCTCTCTAATAAAACACTATCTATTTTCCCATAAATACTCATCAGAAATACTAATAATGCAAAAGGGAAGCTTTTTTTGATGATATGTATAAAGAAAACTGGATCCCAATTTAGCTTTTTAAAATTCATTTTAGGTAACAGTAAGCTTAAAGCTATAATTGCCGTAGCCAAATAGGATGCCGTTTGGGCATATACAAACCACTCAATCTGGAATTCCTGACTAGTAACATTTCCCCATAAAAGAATACCACATACTACTATTAAAATTAACCTATCGAGCACTGAAATTATACTATCAGTTTTGAACAGCAGCAAGGCCGAAAAATTTGACCTTAGATATAAAATAAAACTCAATAAAAACTGATTAAATCCTATAATAGCTAGCAGATAGAACTGTCTATTGCTATAATTAAGCAAGTATGCCACTAGCATAATTACCAAAAAATATGCAATTGCAAATATAAATCGCAAAACAACAATGCTGCTAAAATATTTAGTAATTAGTTGATTATTACGAGCAATATTTCTATTATTAAAATTCGTTATTCCTAAATCTAGAATTACTTGAAATATAAAAGCAAAATTAAGAATAGTATAATAAAAGCCATATTCTACAGGCCCTACTTCGTTTTGCACGCCCATATCAATTCCTAAAACCCAAAAAGGCTTTATGATTAAATTAAGGAAAACTAGTAAAACTAGATTTGTAATAAACTTACGGCGCATATTATAATTTAAAACAATTAAATCAATACTTTAGCAAAAGTACATAGTTTTCTAATACAAAAACAAGTGGTTTTGAGTACTTATTTATATACGATTTTAGGATAATATTTATTAAAAAACAATTATTATTGATATAAGATAAATTGTTCAAGTGCGGGCTAAATTTAGTGCCTAATGATTTATTTATTCGAAATAAGCAAGGC
>JAGLDA010000157.1 GCA_023145955.1 Bacteroidales bacterium | reverse complement strand
ATAATGTGCCTAATGCAGGTTCTAACTCATTCCCTTTAAACGAGCTCGATAAGAGTGATTATTACTGGACAGTACGTGCTTATAATGGTAACGATACTTGTGACTGGGCAGAGAGCTTTAGTTTTAGTACTTTATATGTCGGGATAGATGAGATTTCAAGTATCTCTAACCTTTCCATTGCACCTAATCCTGCAGTAAATTCTGTTAATGTTGAGTTTACTTCAACGGATAATACACCAATTGTGATTACAATTATGGATGTATTAGGAAAAACTGTGGTGAGTCAGAATTTAGGTTCTGTATCTGGAGTTTATTCAAAATCATTTGATATTTCTGACTTAGAAAGTGGTATGTATATCCTTGAAATGAAAAAAGGAACAGCTACAACTAGCCAAAAATTCTTAGTGAAATAAGATAAATAATATTCTACAAAATGAAAGCCATTCAGATATCTGAATGGCTTTCTTCTTTTTTAGCCATCACTATATACGATACCACACATACTTTCGTTATCAACAGTAAGCTGTTATAATTAATAATAAATACCAAAAAGTACGATACTATTAGTTGGTATTTTAGCATTATCAAATACTGTAGTCATGCGAAAACAAACTTCTCTTATAATCATCATTTTACTTAATGTGTTATTGCTTCAACCTAATGGTTTTAGCCAAGTCACACAGTCCAATAGTAAATATCAGTCCGATGTTTTACTGATTAATGAATTGATGGAAAATCATCGATATTTAGCCGCTCAGGAGTTAATATCTAGCATAAATAAAACCAAAGCTACCGATTTGCAGCTTATGGACCTGGCTTATATGGAAGCTTTATTAGCTTTAAAGCTCGATTTTATAGTGGCGCCCACTTTGGTTGAAAAATTTGAAGATAGCTATCCAGAATACAGCGGTATAGAATTTCTGAAAATGACAAAAGGAGACTATAACTTTAAGCATAGAAGGTATAAGAATGCTGTCCAAGATTATAAAGACGTCAAGCCAAAAAACTTATCCTCCGATGATCGCTTGTCTTATTTCTTTAGATTAGGGTATAGTTATTTTGAGGTAAAGAAATATGATAAAGCAGCTACCTATCTCTATAAAGTAAAAGATTCCAAGTCGTCATATGCCCCATCAGCTACTTATTATTATGCCCATATAAAATATGAAGAGAAAAGTTTTATCTCAGCTTTAAAAGGTTTCGAGGCCTTGGAGAACGATCCCGTTTTTAAAACTATAGTGCCTTATTATATTTGTCAAATATACTACCAGCAAGAAGATTATAATAAGCTTATTGAAATAGCACCTCCGCTCTTTGAAGAAGCTGAAGGCAATAAAAAAAATGAGATAGCCAAGCTTTTAGGCGATGCCAACTTCAAATTAGGAAAGTATTCTGAATCTATTCCTTACCTTGATTATTATAAAACTTATGCCCGATCAGGATATACCAAGTCCGATTATTATCAATTAGCTTATGCCTATATGATGATCGAGGATTATTCCGAAGCGATTAAATATTATGAAAAAGTAAGAAATAAAGACAATGCCTTATCACAAAATGCGCTGTATAATCTAGGTAGCTGTTATTTAAAGACGGATCAAAAAGAGTTTGCTGCTAAAGCCTTTTATGCGGCTTACCAACTCAACTATGACCAATCTATTAAGGAAGATGCCTTATTTAATTTTGCTAAAATCTCCTATGAATTAAGTAATGACCCCTATAATAGAGCCATTATTGCCATTACTAATTATGTAGAGACCTATCCAAACTCTCCACGTAAAAACGAAGCTTATGGCTATTTGGTTAATCTCTTCTTATCTTCTAGGAATTATAAAAGTGCCTTAGAAGCTATAGACGGAATACCCGATAGAACCGAGGATTTAAATAAAGCTTATCAACAAATAGCCCTTAACAGAGCCTTCGAATTATATAGAGATCATAGATATAGGGAGGCGCAAGAAGTGTTCAGGAAATCCCTCAATAATCCCTATGATAAAA
>JAGLDA010000156.1 GCA_023145955.1 Bacteroidales bacterium | reverse complement strand
ATATTAGTATGTTTGGAACTTTTTAAATTGCACGAACTACGGGCAGGATGCCCGTGTTACAATAAGCAAGGTGTTAATGATACCGAATTATTTTAAATCATGGTTTAGTGATTTTTCACCTTCTTTTTTAAGATGATCAATAAATAAAATCCCATTTAAATGGTCAATCTCATGTTGAAAAATTACTGCTGTAAAGTCTTCAATCATTTCACAAATATGCTCGCCTTTAGGGTTATCGTATTGGAGTAGGATAGAGTATGCCCGCATATCTAAACTGTCTCTTATATCTGGTACGGAAAGGCAGCCTTCTAATACTGTTTGTTTCAGTTCCGAATATTTATCTATTTGTGGGTTGTAATATACCTCAAAAGGCTCTTCCTCTTTGTCGAATCGCTGTACCCAAATTATATTCATAAGGATTCCTACTTGTGGCGCTGCTATTCCAACTCCAGGGTTATTGGGGTTGGTAACAGTACTGTATAAACGCTGTGTAAAATGTTGCAGTATAGTATCTTTTGGATTTACAAATACTTTTCTGCTTTTTGTGCGTAATATTATGGAATCCTGAACATTATTAATTAATAAAACACGCATTGGTATATCGGTGGCATCAGAGAGGATTATATCTCGTTCTGCTAGAGTGAAGTTGTTTTTATAATTTTTGCTCTGTGTGCTCTGTGTGCTCTGTGTGCTACTACATGCCGAGAGTAGTATCGATAATAATAAGATTATATAAATTCGCATAGTTTTTTGTTAATTGGTTACTATCTGACAAAGGTAGTTTTTTTTGAACTAGATAGATTTCAATTTTATAGAATAGTAAAACCATCTTCTAATATTGTATAATTAGTAGAATACTATTGCATACTAAAATATAGACCTGAGAATAGTCGTAAATGCAAAAAAGGACTACTACAAACAAAAATATTGATTGTAGAGTCCTCTTATTGTTTCAGTATTAGTTATTCTGCAAAGACTAAATAATTTTATAAGTCTCTACTCTTTTAAGGATTTTCGAGTTACTCCCTATTATTGATTATTTGTTTTCCTTTATTACTGTTTTATATGCTTCTGTATCCGAATAAATCTCATCTTTTAGTGGATTTAATTTGTATTTTCTTATTCTATAAATATGATAAGAAATTAACAAAATATTAGCTAATAAAGCCAATGAACTAAATACCATTAAAGAGGTTTCGTTATTACTAGATTTAACAGCATAATCTGAATTATCAATAAATGAAGGATAACTCATTGCAAACATCATCCAAAAAGCTAATGTGAAAGCTCTATGTTGTAACCATACTCCTTTTTTGATTAATAAAAATGGTATTAAACTAGAAAGAAGAAGAATTAATCCAGCATACCATGAGTGGTTAGGAATGCAGTTATAAGTATATGCAAAATTCCAAAAATCGTATGCTATAACCCATACCCAAATTTGATCGGGCCAAACCATATCTTTACCTTTACTTTTACTCGCAAATATGCCTAACCAACCCGAAATTGCTAAGATGTTTAGAATACCAGCTATACCGTTCATTATATTCCAAGGACCACCATTTAAGATCATTCCATCCTGAAAACCATGCATACTATAAACCTGAAAATCTCTGATCACAGCTTCCATAATATTAACAGCTAAAAGAATAGCAGGCAGCATTAACATGAATTTTTTGGTAGATAATTTCTTTACATGACTAATAGCCATCATTATTAATGAAATTGTTAATACCGAATATAACTTAGCCCAGTCGAACCACGTGCCTACGCTTGAACCTTTAACCGCAGTGTTTGGCCAAACAAAGATTGAAAAGATAATAGGAATTACAAGAAAAAAGAATAATGCAGCATACTTATTTCTTCTTACTACTTCGTTCATAAATATTAATGAAAGAAGTACCGCTAAACCAACTAATAAGATGGTTCCGTCTATATTTTGAAAAATATAATCCATTTTTTTGTTTTATTCTGGTGTATAATACATCATAGGTCCGTCATTATCTTTTGTTGGAACCTCAATGTTACCTGTTGCTATAAAATTCTTTACTAATCTAACTTGCAAATCTGCGTCATCATTACAAACATGGTAATCGGCTAAATTATCTCCTGTAGCAGATAAAATATCACCTAATATTGTTTCTATTACAATTGTCCATTTTGCTTTATCCCAAGAAAAACTTGGTAAATGCGATCCGAATTCTTTATAGTTGCCTGCAGCAAATAATGCAATTAAATCAGTTTTAGAAATATCGCCATCGTCTGGAAAACCATTTGTACCATCTGAAATATAATCTTTTATACCGTCGATAAATGATTTTTCTAATGCGGCTGTACCATCGGTTAGATTTAAAAATTTATTACTAGTACCATTATCAAAGGTAGCTCCTTCGTATGCTGTTTGCAATGCTTCTATCTGGCTTTTTGTGCCAGTAAAAGTATAGGTTTTAGCAACTACTAAAAACTCATCACCATTTGAATCAACTTCACCAGGAGCAGTACCATGATTTAATTGAACAACGGAGTCGTTAGCCCATTTAAAAACTGTTGTTGTATGTGGCATCCATAATTCTGATGACCTACCTGCAACATCGCTATATGCATCTTTTTGCATAACAGTAAGCGTCCCTGTATACTTTGTTTCTGGCGTTGGAGTTGGATCAACTTCATCTTTTTTGCAACTTGCTGCAAATATTAGCAATCCTACTATTGCTAATCCTAAATATTTAATTTTTGTATTCATATGTTTCTAATTGTTTAATTGTTTAAAATTTAAAATCCGAAAATTCTTCTGTAATTTCTGATTTCGTTATAATACCAAACATTAACACATCTGAATTTGTAGCTTCTTTGGTAATATAATATACACTCTTGTCCTCATTATAAGAAACATCCATTGTAATAATCATTTTATTTATATGGAATATTTTCATACTAAATGCTTCATTACTAATAAATTCTATTTTTATTATTTTGTTAATACTTTTGTCTATGTGTATAAATCCAGTTAAATGAGATAGGTATGCTATCTTTGATGGTAATTCATCTTTAGGCATATTAAAACCTATTATTAGCATCTTTTCATCATTAGATTTTACAAAATAATCCTCATCTTTTAATACTGTTTTATTAGACATAGATGAAGCATTTTTGGACTTATTGAAGTGCTTTATGTCTTTTTTAGTTGGTGTTTTACCATCGTTAGATGTAAGAGTAAATCTTTCACCTATTTCTTTACTTGCTTCATAAGTATAGTCTTGATAAAATGTATTGTCTGTATTAGATTCTTTTGAGAAAGTATGTGTTGATATTTTTGATTTATAGCTATACGGTGCTTCCGATAAATCTATCATACTTAATACATTGCTAGTTGTAAGATTGTATTTCTTTAATAATTCTATGGCATTATCGTTTTGTGCAAATGCTACAGTTGATATGGTTAATAATGCTATGATTAATAAGTTTTTCATAATAATGTTTAAGGTGTTTAAGTATTTCTATTTGATACTATATTTTATAAAAAAAAACAGTCGTTTTATTATAGAATAAAACGACTGTTAGTTGTTTTTAATAATTATACTAAATCTTCGAAGGTAGTATTAGCTAACTTCTTCTTAATAACTGCTTCAACAATCTTTTTAAGAACACCTTCATGCTCACTTTTCATTGTTTTAGTAGCTGTTGATAAAGCGCGTATATCATATTGACTTGCATATATCTCTGGCACATGTTTTTCAATGTTTAAGAAATGATAAACAGACATAATAGCTGCACGAACAGAATATTCTACAGTAAATACACAGTCGTCTTTAATTTCGCAGAATTGTCCTAAAAATGCAAGATTCTGACTTCCTTCAGGGATAACCTCTGGTCTATCACCTTCTACTCTTGGCATAAATTGACTTGTAATATATGGCATCATTGCAGGAATAACTATACATTCATCTTCATAAGCTTTCATATCTTTTTCGGCTATTCCAAAATGATATAATAATTCTTGAAGTAACTCTCTGCCCGAACAATCGCTCATTTTTTTATCAATAAAATCACCTTTATTATCTGGGTATAAAGCATATGCCCAAGCAACAGTTACGTCTTCTGGCTGATTTTTAAATTGTGGCTGTCTATTAACAGTAACACTTAGTAACCAATTAGAATCCTTAACAGTAATTATTCCTCCTGTTGCTGTTTTATGTGGTATAAATTTACGCTCTGCAAAATCTTCTAGCAGCTTACGCATTTTTG
>JAGLDA010000155.1 GCA_023145955.1 Bacteroidales bacterium | reverse complement strand
AATTCCTCCTCTAAGGTGTAAATCTCATACTCTGTTTTTGCTGAAAGAACTATTTCATCACGAATTTTTTTGTTCTGAATTTCTACAGTTCTAACATCTTTAGAGCTTAAATAACACTTTCTAGATGTTATTTCTTCACCTTTGACATCTGTTCCTTTAATTCTGAAAATATTTTTGCCAGAATGAGGCTCAATTTTCACTTCATATAAATTGAGTGCAATAGTATCAATATGATTAAGTACAGCGATCTCACGCCATACATTCCATTTGAATTGCTCTACAATTATAGGTTTGTCGCTAGGCGCGCCTCTAATAGCCCACTGAAGTTCGCTATTTCTTGTATACCTAGGTTTTGTAATACGAAAACGCTCTGGAGCTCTTATCACTTCAGGGTTAACGACTCTTGGTAGATATCCTGCACTATATACAATAGTAATTTTTACAGGCATCTTTTCTTTAAGACCATACGACTTGAGGTCTAGCTCAATTCCGTTCGCGGATAGGTCTTCTTTAACTTCATAGTCATTGATTTTAAGACTTTGAATACTAAAATTTTCTCCAACACTAGGATTATACAAGAAGATGTTTTCGTTATAGTACAGACCACTAATATTAAGTGTCTCTGTTTGAGCGTATAACGAACTTGATAATAATCCCAATATTACGAATAGCAATAATCGGTTTATCATATGTTAATGTTTAGTAACCTTTTTGAGAAAGGTTTGTTTAGTCGTAGTGATACGTAGAAAATACAAACCGGTTACATAATTTAACATATTTATTTTATTTAATTGAAACTCAGAGCTATACATTGTGTTTAGGACCTTCCCAGAGGCGTCAAGTACTGAAATACTAGTTATTTTATCAGCAGAATTGATGTTAATAATACCTGTTGTAGGGTTGGGATGGATTTTTATGTCATTTTCTGGTTCTGAAGTATTAATTCCAACATTAGAAGTAATAGTGGCATTGGCAAGGAGCCATATTTCTGGATCAAATTCTATCTCAGTTATATATGAATTTACACCTATGGTAAATTGCTGTCCCGAGAATGTGTTTTCAAGACGAACAATAGAGTCGAAATTTTCTGATTTTAAATGTATTGGCACAGGCATTTCAAAGAAGCTAACTGCTGCATTTGTAGTTGTTTGAGTTAAAGTAATTGTAATACTATCTTTAGAACTTTGATGTGCATCAATAAAATATATTGGACTACCTTCTCCATAATACCAATCATTAATAAACTCAGTTAAACTCATTCCGCTAGTAGCTTCTATATGAGATTGTAGGTCTGAGGTGTGAGCATAACCGTGATTAAGATTAGGGTCTGAAAGATAGTTCTGTAATCCTGAATAGAAAGCTGCATCACCAACTTTCCAACGCATCATATGCAGAACATAAGCTCCCTTGCTGTAAGATAGCCTACTGCTAAAAATCCTACTAACACTTGTGGTATCATCGCAATATACACTTCCATTATTATATGAAAGCACATGATTTTTTGTATTATTCTTCCAAACGGTCCAATAATCAGTTTCATACATATGCTCATAAGTCAATCCCGTTAAGTATGTGGCAAACCCTTCGTTAAGCCATATATCGTGCCAGCTACCGCAAGTTACAAGGTCGCCAAACCATTGGTGAGCAAGTTCATGAGCCATCAAGCTATTATTGAAATCACCCATAAAACTCATTGTTTGGTGTTCCATTCCTCCACCCCAGCCAAATTGTGCATGGCCGTATTTCTCATCTTGAAAAGGATAATCGATAAAGAGATTGCTGTATAATTCTATAAACCCTACAACATCAGGAGTCCTTCCTGCTGCATAAACAGAATCTTCAGGAAAAACATAATTCAGAACTTCTACTTGCCCCGCTGCTATTGATGCAAAATTGGAATAAACAGCGTAATTTGTAACGGCTATTGCTACTAAATAGGTAGGTATTGCATGGCGATGCTTCCAATGGTAGGTGCTTTTATTATTAACGGTAGTTTCGCTTATTAAAAGGCCATTTGAGGCAGCTCTATTTCCTATAGGCGTTGTAACATAAATATCTATAGAGTCTATTTTGTCGCTAAGGTCATTCTTGCAAGGCCACCATTCGCGAGCGCCATAAGGCTCCGAAAGAGTCCATACTATTGGCATACCGTTGTGCGATGCTTGTATAAACGAACCAAAGCCCGATTGACCAGGAGAGCCCTTATAATAAATTTCTAAAGAATCTAATGTGCCATTCGCCAATGCAGATGGTAGGTATATATTTAATAAATAAGTTGAACTATCAGAATGGGTAATTTGTGTATTATGGTATATTACACTATCAACAATCATTGCATTATCAAGCTCAAATGTAATTTTCTGAACATTGTTTTCTATGGTTTTAAATTGGGTAAAAACAGAACCACTAATATAGCTTTGACTTGGATCAATATCCCATTTTGCTCTATGGTAAGTTACATCAATATTTTTGCCAGCAAATGAACTACTTGCAGCTTTTTGAAATGTTTTTGCTAAGCTTTTTTGTTTGGAATGAGAGCATTGGTGTATTGCCTCTCTATTAAGAATATCGGCACGTATTTCAGAGTCGGATTGTTGTGCTTTTAAAGAAAAAATGCTTAAAAATAAAACTGTTATTAATAGGATTGCCTTCATATGTTTAAAATTTATTAAGTCGTTTATATAAAACGTAACTGATTGTTGTTTTATATTAGATGTAAGTTTATTATTATGGTTGCAAATTTTTATTTTCTTAATATGAATATATAAGTTTATATACAATAGTACTATTCTCTGTACTTAAGTGTAAATAGTATATTCCTTGTGCATATTTTGATATATCTATCTCTTGTATGTCTGAATTGTCTGTAGCCGAATGCCTTGTCATAAGTATTTCTCCAAGGGAATTATATACACTATACTCAATTGTTGCCCTTAGTTCTTTTTCAATTTTAAGATTAAAAACACCTGTATTAGAAGGGTTGGGAGAAATACTGATTAACTCACGGAGATTTGGATTATTGATACTAAGAGTATTTATTATATAAAGTGATTTTTGTGTTGTACAATTATTATTATCAGTTAGTATAACTTTGTATAGGCTAGGGCATAATCCTGTTGCTGTTGCTGTTGTTTGATTTGCAGGATCGTTCCATAAATATGTATATGGAGATGTTCCACCAGTAGCAACTGCTGTAGCTATTCCAGCACAACTTCCTGTGGAATCGTTTCTTATATTTGTGGTCATATCCAAGGGTAATGGCTGCGAAATAGTAAAACTATCAGTTTTTATACATCCTAAGCTGTCTATTACCTCTACATTATACTGTCCTGCAGCTAGATTATTCAAATCCGAATCAGTGCCTCCAGTAGACCATAAATATGTGTAAGGAGCAATGCCGCCAGTAGTGTTTAATTGTATGCTTCCATTACTCTGAAAGTAACACTGAGTGTTATTTACAGTACTTATTACTTGCAATGCTGTGCTAGGTCCAGTTATTTCTATGGTATCATATACGGTATTATTTGCATTATCGTTAACAATTACTGTATAAATTCCATCCGCTAGATTTGATATGAGGAATGTAGTATCTCCATTGGACCATTGTACATCATAAGGCGGAGTTCCACATGCAGGAAATACTTCTATTGATGCTTCATTAATGCCAAAACAAGTATTATTACTATTTTCTTTATAAAGGCCTAAATTAGTTCCACTACCAAGCACTATTTTTTTCTTTAATGGCTTGTAGTTAGAAGCTGATAAAGTTATTGTAAAACTCTGCCCTGGCAACGAACTAATAGGAATTATTCCATTACCATTTGTTAAGGTAGTTTTACCAATAAGTAATCCATCTTTCGAAATAGTAGCAGTGGCATCAAGTACGTTGCAATTGTTAATAGCAAATCCTGTAGCTGAGCAACTTATAGAATCGCCTATACTAGCAATAATAGTATCAGGTAGTTGTGTCCAAATACGCATTGCAGGATCGCCAAAATAGTGAAAGAGTTCGTGAGTATATCTATTTCCAGAACCTGATCCACCCCATGTTTGTATTACTCTTGTAAGTGCATGGTTTAGAAGGTCGCCCATGGTACGGATATCATTATGTGGTGTAGTGCTTGGGTTATATATTCCTCCACTACCAAAACTAGGAATCAGACCAGGATTTGACCAAATACCATCAATAAGTCCTGCAGAAAATCCATCATTATATCCACTATAACTATAGTATGAAGCAGCGAAAATTCCTACGCTACCACCATTTGTTTTTCTCATAAAAGTTTCGGCAAAACATGATGGTAAAGTAAATTCGCCAGTATGGCAGTTGATACTAAAAACCACAGGTAATTTGTCTCCATTGTTAAGCTGCGACATGCTATTATTTGTGAAATATGGATGTGCCCAACCATATCCACCAGCATAACCGTGATCGCGATGGAAAACAAAGAATTTTCCACTATTTATAGACGAAGAAATAGCGTTAGATCCATTATTCCAGTTAAACCCATTTGATTTTAATAGTACCGAAGGTAGTGCTTGTCCTTGAGAATAGTATCCGTTATTGTAATTTGTAGGTATTACAGTATTGTCAGTATAATACACTCTTTGTGAGTTATATCCTTTAGACATTACATAATCTCTTATGTTTTCGCTAGTATGAAGAAAACGTCTATCGGCATAACCATTATTGTCATCATCCTGAAACTGAGCGCAATTCATCCCGTTTTGATAAAACGAAGTATCAGAAATAGGGCTTCGCTCATAATTAATAATTTTCATTACCTGCATCATTGCATTTGAAGCATTACTAGGAGAAATTCTACCCTTGGCCATATCTGGCACAAAATCATTGCTGCCATCCATACACACATAGTATAAGTCAGTGCCATAAGCATCGCCATTAATGTAATTAATTTCTGAAGGAACATCTGCGTTATCGCCTATTATTAATAAATAATCAGGCTTAGGGGTCCAGTTTTGATATCGTGTATGTACAGCATTTTTTACGCTTGTTGAAGTCCAGTTATTGGCTGAAATAACTTCAACACTATATCCCATTTTTCGTTTCCAATTTGCTAAAGAGTCTGCTGCTGAAGAAAAATTGCTATGAGTTATAATGATATAATTTTTACTAGTAGATGTTTTTGCTTGAGTATTGTTTGCATAATATGCATCGGCTTCTTCTGTGAATGATTTATTATTCAAAGGGTAATTTAAGACTTGATTTATATAATTTTTAGTATGTTTGGAGTAATTGGTAAAAGTATTCGCTCCCGAAAATATAAGCTCATATCCAACATCCGAATGACTATATATCTTAGAAGTAACAGGATTATACTGTATTGGGCAAATTTCCACCATTGCCATACGAATGCCACGGTATTCCATCTCGCCAATAATCCTTACACTTTGCTGCGGGTATATTTGGTTGGTATTATAAAACTCTTTATTTATCTCAAATTTAGGTTCCGCAGCTCCTTCTGTATCTCTAGCTGGTTGTAGTGCTGGAAAAATACGCTTAGTATTTTCTACCATTGCCACATCATTATTAATTCGTAGCTCGTACTCTGCTCCATCAGGAATAGCTATTAAATCAATATGTGAAGGTAAGGCGGGTTTTCCAACTTCTTGTAGGAAACTAAAATCTGTAATACTTTGAATAGCAAAGACCTCATTATTATGTTCTCTTTCAAAATAATTGGTTTTATTAAAGCTGTAGAAAACCTTAATTCCGTTTATTCCATTATCAACAATGCTGCGGTTAGGAGCTGAGCTATGATTATCTGTAGTGCTTCTATTATTCTGAGAAAATCCAATTGAAATAATAGCTAATAACTGTATTATTAGCAGTGTAAAAATCTTTGTCATAAACAATATTTATAGTGTGTGTATCTGCAAAAGTACATATTTTTCTGTTGTCAATTCTTTATAACAATTTTATAGAGTAATAGTTTAATTTTGGGGTATTTTTCTTCAAAGTTCAACCTTTTGTAACAATCTAATTTTATGAATATTAAACATAATACTTAACATATTTATTATACATTTGCAGCCGCTTAAAAATAGCGTTTAACCAATTATTTAATAAAGATTATTTTCATCATGGGGATTAGTTTAAATAAATTTAAGTGGATTGAAAAATCCAAAATGAATATTAAAGATGATATTTTTTCTGGATTGACAGTAGCTTTAGCACTAGTGCCTGAGGCAATTGCTTTTGCATTTATTGTTGGAATATCACCAATTATTGGGCTTTATGGTGCTTTTATGATGGCCATAATAACAGCCATAATTGGAGGTCGCCCAGGTATGATTTCAGGTGCTACTGGCGCCATGGCAGTGGTGATGGTAAGTCTTGTGTCTGAAGGTAATCAATATGCTGAAACTCTTGGTATTACTGGTCCAGAGATAGGTTTGCAATTCCTTTTTGTGACTCTTCTTTTTACTGGAACTTTTCAAATTCTTGCTGGTGTTTTTAAGCTTGGTAAATATGTTAGAATGATTCCTCATCCCGTAATGATGGGCTTTGTAAATGGTTTGGCGATTGTAATAATGATCTCTCAGCTAGGAATGTTTAAAATAGGTGGCGATTGGATGCAAGGCACTTCTCTATATGTAATGATAGCGCTTGTGGCTGCTACAATGATTCTGATGGTTACTATCCCTAAACTTTCTAAGAAAATACCTGCAACCTTAATATCAATTCTATTGGTTACGGGAGTGGTTATATATTTTAATATTGATACACAAACAGTTCGTAGCTTTGTGGCTGCTGGTAGCGCTGATGGTAATGGTAGCTTAGCGGCTGGCTTGCCTAGCTTTGCTATTCCTATTATTCCTTTTACATGGGAGAGTTTAAAAATTATTCTTCCTTATGCATTTATTCTAGCAGCAATAGGCCTTATAGAGTCATTAATGACAATGAATTTGATTGATGAGCTTACCGAAAGTCATGGCAATGGAAATAAGGAATGTATTGCACAAGGAACTGCAAATATGGTTAATGGTATGTTTGGTGGAATGGGTGGTTGCGCAATGATAGGGCAGAGTATTATTAATATAAAATCAGGTGGTAGAGGTCGCTTGTCGGGAATAGTGGCTGGAGTAACATTACTTATTTTTATTCTTTTTGCTTCAGAATATATAGAGATGGTACCAATTGCAGCTCTTGTTGGAGTTATGTTTATGGTAGTGATAGGAACTTTTGCATGGAGTACTTTCAAAATTATTGGCAAAATTCCTACCCATGATTTGTTTGTAATTGCTGTGGTTACATTTATAACCGTGGTAGAAGATTTGGCAGTGGCCGTTCTAGTGGGAATTATTGTTTCTGCTTTGGTATTTGCATGGCAAAATGCTCTTCGTATTAGAGCTCGAAAGCATATTGATGAAAGAGGAATAAAGCATTATGAGATTTATGGTCCATTATTTTTTGCTTCTACAAAAATGTTTCTTGATAAATTTGATGTGAAAGAAGACCCTAAGGAAGTGATTGTCGATTTTGGAGAATCACGAATTATGGATCAGTCAGCAATCGAAGCTATAAATAAAATTGCTGTTAAATATCAGGCAGCAGGTAAAACCATTCACCTTAGGCATTTAAGTCAAGATTGTACAAAATTGATTAAAAAAGCTGAAAAAATTTGTGAGGTGAATTTACTTGAAGATCCTGATTATTTTGTTTCTATTGATAATTATAATGCTAATTTAATTACAAAGAAATAGATTGGTACCTTTTTATTTTCTCAGTAAATAAATATTCTGTTATATTGCATAAGTTCAGTATATTAGAAGTATCTTAGAGGCAGGTTTATTATGATAAAATATATTTCTGTGGAGCTGAACAAAATCATAGAAAATCATAATATTCAGTGTCTAAAAACAACAACAGAGTATAGATTTATGTTACTTGGGTTCAGATTAGATACACAAAACACAAAACAATAGAAAAAAATGTTATTTACTTAGCTATTTTTCTTTAATCAACTTTTTGCTAATAGCTTTTTCACCATCATAAATCTGAACAATATATATTCCTGATTTTAGATCGTTTAGATGTTCTATTTGGATCAAGTTATTTCCTTTATGGCAGGTGAAATTATGATTCTCATACACCACTTTGCCAGAGATATCAAATATGCTAATGTCAATCTGCTGACTATCGGCACTTGTATATAATATATGAAATGAATTTTCAAATGGATTTGGCAATATGCTGAAAAGTTCATCGTCGCTATTATCCACAGTAGTGTTGTTATTTAGAAGAACACTGGCAAAATAGAAGTTAGGAATTCCATATCCTAATGTTGAATCTGGCTTGTTATATTTACTTGCTGATTGAATAATAGCATTATACACATCCCTATACTTTATACTAGGATTTGCTTGTAAGAAAGTGGCGGTTGCTCCTGCCATAAATGGTGTTGAAAATGATGTTCCATTAGCATTTGAAATTTTACCGCTAGTTCCAATAATTGGAGTTCCCATTCCTTCGGCAACTAAATCAGGTTTTACTCTGCCATCGGCACTATAGCCTGTGGAACTAAAGGAAGCGTGGTTCTCGTCCTTATCTACTGCGCCAATGGTAAAAATTCCATCTGCATCAGAAGGGAAGCATATTTTTTGCCAACTTCCACCACCTTCGTTTCCTGCAGCATTAAAAACCAATATTCCTTTTTCTGATGCCATATGTGCAGCTATTGATACAATAGCAGTTTTGCCATCAAGCTGTTGTTTTGTGTGATTTAGGCTAGCATCGTTAAAAGTGGAATAAACCAATGATGCAGTAATAATATCTGCTCCAGCAGAATCGGCACATTCGGCAGCAAAAAGCCAGTTGGCTTCTTCAATTGGATATTCGTATCTATTATCTTCGGTTTTAAATAAGTAATAACTTGCGCCTATGGCACTGCCTTCAAATTCTCCATAAACATGCCCCGCCATTGTAGATAATACTGCTGTGCCATGGCTCCCTCCACTATAAATATTTACTCCATTATTGGTAAAGTTTTTCCCCATTATTACCCTATTATCGGCAAAAAGTTGAGAAAATGCTTCCATATTATTTACATTATTAAAACCATTATCAAATACTGCAATATGAATACCTTTACCATTATAATCATCATCAATAAATGGCCCTAGTTCAACCATATTAATTCTGTTTTTGGTAGCTTTGTATTCAGAAGGAAATTGATCGGTAGGTGAAAGAGTATTTGCGGTATTTACACTATTTGATTTTACTGCTTTCTTAAAAACAGCCTCTATATATGGAGCCATATATGCTATGGAATCAACAAAACTTATTGAGTTTAACTGTGTAATTTGGCTTAATGAGTCAATTTTAATAAGTACTGCATTTAGCCACTTTGTTTTATGATATACAGATAAACCATACTGCTCTATACTATCGATATAGCTTGGATTTATTGGCAAATCGGTGCTGTCAATTTTTATATTATTTGCACCTCGCCGGTCTATTGCTTTCTGAGAAATATATTCTAAAGGATTACTAATGTCAAAAGGAGTATTATTTTTATCTGTTAAGCTAACAAGATACCAACCCGGATAGGTTTGAGAAATGACATTGGTATTTATAAGTAAGAAAAATAAGAAAAGTGGAAGAAAAATAAGCCTTTCTATGCTAATATTTAATTTATTCATTGCCGTAATCTATAATATTATATTCTAAATCAAAGCCCTTTATTTTATTGTTTTTCAATTCTTTATGAACTCTTTTTCTATGTATCATTCCAATATTTTTTGAGTAAGTTTCGTTAAAAATAAACTCATGAATAAGATTTACTTCTTCTTCGTAACTAGCAGTAGCACAGCTATTATAGTTTGTTCCTAGTATGCTTTTAGAATAATCTACATCAGTAAAAATGGAATTAACGGCATCATTAATATTCTTTGCATTAAGATCCCAAGTATTTCCTGCTACCACAGGAAAAGTAAGGTTAATAAGCCTTATATTATCCACTACAGTTTCCAGGCTCATACTTGTTTTCGTGATAGTATTATTATCGCAGAATAACCAAGAAGTAGTATCAGTTTTTGTGTATTTATGCCAGCTATAAGCCTCATTGTTTTCATTATCCAGAAAACTTTCCTGTATTTTCATCTTCACATAGAAACTAAAAGTGTCTATAGTATTGGTATAATCATCGTATGCTATGGAGTCAACCTTGTAAATCTGATAAAAACCTTCTTTTGTTGGGAAGTATTCTAATCCGAAATCTATAGGCTCCTCAGTTTCTTTTTTGCAGGAAGAGGCAATAGATATTATTATTACCAAAAACATAATGCTAAAGACTTTATTCATAATTTTTGTTTTTAGACTGGACTCATAGTTTAGATAGGTCAAAAATACTATTTTTTTGTTGAGTAGTGGATAAAAATGTTTTTGAATAATAATTGAAGAAATAAACTTGATTTTGTTTTATTTTTTTAGACAAATATCAACTTAAAATTCTTACTTTTTAATGGAATACAACTATATTTGCCAACCCAAATATTAAGTGATTATTATGCCAATAAGAATTAAATATACTGATTTAGCTGTAATTGATTATCAAGAAGCATGGGATTACCAAGAGCAGATTTTTGAGAAAACAGTATCAGAAAAGCTTAACAATCAGAAAACTGGTGAGGATAGGCAGGCAACTGCTGAGTATAATCTTCTTTTCTGTGAACACCCTCATGTATATACTCTTGGCAAAAGTGGTGAGGAGCAAAATATGCTTATTAGTGGTATAGAACTCAGAGCTAAGAATGCAACATTTGTAAAAACAAATAGGGGAGGAGATATAACATATCATGGACCAGGGCAAATTGTTGTTTATCCAATTATTGATATTGAAGCTTTTGGAATGGGTGTAAGAAAATATATCGAAAGCCTAGAGGAAGCAATTATACGTACTCTTAAGCATTACGATATAAAATCTGAGCTTCTGGATAGTGCTACCGGTGTGTGGATTGATTCCGAAATTCCTGGCAAAGCTCGAAAAATAGCCGCAGTAGGAGTCCGTACTAGTCACTATGTGAGCATGCATGGCTTTGCCTTGAATGTAAATACCGATTTGGCTTATTTTGGATATATTAATCCCTGTGGTTTTACCGATAAAGCTGTTACATCTTTGGAGAAAGAACTTGGCAGAAAGGTAGATATGGAAGAAGTTAAAAATATTTTGCTTAAAGAACTTACTTATTTGTTTAATTGGGACATGGAGTCTTAAATAATAAATCTATTAGGAATGGAAAAACATAAATTACAACGAAAGCCAAAATGGATGAAAAGTCCAATGCCTTCGGGTAAAACATATATTAGTGTAAAGGATATTGTTGCTAAAAATAAACTACATACAATTTGTACTAGTGGTAAGTGCCCTAATATGGGTGAATGCTGGAATGCGGGTACTGCTACCTTTATGATATTGGGAGATATATGTACTCGTGCATGTGGTTTTTGTAATACCAAAACTGGCAAGCCACTTCCTGTGGATATTAAAGAGCCTCAGCGCCTTGCCGATTCTGTTGAGAAAATGAATATTAAGCATTGTGTGCTCACCTCTGTAGATAGAGACGATCTTGCTGATAGCGGTGCTGGCATTTGGGCAGAAACAATAAAAGCCATAAAAACTAAAACTCCACATGTTACTATTGAAGCTTTAATACCTGATTTTGATGGCAGAACAGAGCTTATACAAATGGTTATTGATGCTGGCGCGGAGGTTGTTTCTCATAATATGGAAACAGTACGCCGATTAACTCCACATACTCGTACCAAAGCTAAATACGATACTAGCCTCAGTGTTATTAAGTATATTTCTGAGTCTACAGCTCGTAGCAAATCTGGAATTATGCTCGGTATTGGCGAAAAAGAGGATGAGGTAATAGAAACCATGAACGACCTTCGTAATGTGGGATGTAAAGTGTTGACAATAGGACAATATTTACAGCCTACACCTAAGCATTTACCAATTTTGGATTTTATCCACCCCGATAAGTTTAAGTTTTATGAAAAATATGGTCTCGAAAAAGGCTTCCTATTTGTGGAAAGTGGTCCACTGGTAAGATCATCATATCATGCAGAGAAACATATTGGATAGATTTTAGCCCTCAGTGGTTCGTAATAGGTAATTAGGGTTTCAATTTTAAGGTATGGCTATATATTTACGTGGCGGATTTCTCAGCCACAATTTATCTGCCCACGAATATACTAATTTATTTACCATAAGCCTTAAAGGTTGCGACTAAAACCGCCATGAAATATATAGCGTGTTGGCGTGTCGTTATTTAGTGTCATCTTCTATAAATGCACTTGGACAACAATTCATTGTATCAATTTTCAAGTCTTGTCTTAATTCTTCTTGATTCCAGTTTATATCATAATAGCGGTATCGCTCATATAGCAAATTATAGGCAGAGTAATGCATTTCGATAGATTTTAAATAATTGAAATTTTCTATTGCCTTTTTATCGGTCAATGAATCTTCATATTCACGAATATTTATAAGATTATAAAGTGTATCATTCACAAGGCTATTATCAATATTTATTACGCTATCATAATAAACGGTATTTGAAACTTCCTTGAGAATTTCAAAAACAACGGAATCATTTCTTTCTGACATTCTTCTATCCCAAAATTCGCTATAATATTTAGAGTTTATTGGACTTGAATCATGAGTTATAATTAAACTATCAATCAATTCCTTAGTCGGCTTATTTACATCAAGAAAAAAACCGAACCAATTAGAATCAAATATCCTTTTATAGCCTACTTTTTTAAAAGTTTCATGAATTATAGATAAATTTTCGGGTTGCCTAACCCATGTTTCATATGTGTATCCTTGAAATTTACCACCTGCATATGTTATCTCATACGGGTCAAAAAAGCTTAGCTTTTTCTCAATATAATAAGTTCCCATATCAAGTCCTGCACTATTTTTCTGACTATCATTCGAAGGCTGACATGAAATTAATATTATCAAAGTAATCAGTATATATGCTATTTTATTCATAACTTATCTGTTTCTGTAAGCAGTATGAGCCATTGTTGGCGTGTCGTTATTTTAATTTTTTCTTATTTTCAATGTAGACTTTGTCATTTAATTTTTTCAATGCTTTCATAAAATCTTTTTCATTCAGAATAGTTAATTGATATGTCGCTATTTCCTTTAATTTTAAATATCGACTTTCTTTACTAATTCCTGATTTTATCATCTCTGCATTTAAACTTTCCAAGTTTGATAGAACTGCTAATTCATTTATACTTGAAATATCTCTAATATTCATTTCTTTTTCTGCATATTCAGGATTAGCATCTCTCCAATCTTTTGCTGTGCAATGAAAAAGTGCTACATTTAATAAATCTGCTTCTTCTGCATAAATTATCCATTCTTTATTTTTGTCATAATTTTTTTCTGGCAAGATGTGTTTTTTTACGGCGTCGGTATGTATATGATAATTTGCTTTACTTATTATTCGTTTAAAATTCCATTCAAGATTATATTGATTGGTTTCAATCTCTTTTAGTCTTTGATATTCAGTTATTAAATATAATTTGAAAGTGGGGCTGATCCAAGTTCCAAATTCAAAGGCTATGTCTTTGTGAGCATATGTTCCACCGTATCTACCTGCTTTTGAAAAAACTCCAATTGCGTTGGTTTTCTCAACCCATTCCTTAACACTTACTTTAAAACTATTCAATCCTGATTGATTTCTAATTGTGGCGAATTCGCCATAATTAAAATTTGGGTTATTGATTTTTTCCCAGACACTTAAAAATTCTAATGTATTTCTGTTTCGCATCCAATCAGTTATAAAGAAATTTCCATCTTTTGCTCTTAACATATCAGTTAAACAAATATAATCTTGCTCGTCTTTTTTTACAATCGAGATTATTTTTTCTTCAACTTTTATTTTTGTCGTTTTTCCCATTATTCAAAATTTATCTATCGACAAAGTTAATTCATATTCATTTGATTTGGAATTTTATTTTTTAACGTTTCTATGTCGTGTTTTAATGCACGCCAACGAGTGAATATACCAATGTT
>JAGLDA010000154.1 GCA_023145955.1 Bacteroidales bacterium | reverse complement strand
CCCAATTCCCAATTCCCTAATTCCCTAATTCCCAATTCCCCAATCCCTAATTCTCTTCACTTTCTCCCCATTCATAAGAGTCAAACTCTAATCCTATAGATGCAAGTATACGATACACAACGGTGTCTACCAGCTCAATTATATTTTTTGGTTTGGAATAAAAAGATGGTGTTGCAGGAAGTATTATTGCTCCGGCCTCGGTAAGTTGGGTAAGATTGCGAAGGTGAATAAGATTATACGGTGTTTCTCTGGCAACAACAATTAGTTTTTTTCTCTCTTTGAGCATAACATCTGCTGCTCTGCTTATTAAATCATCAGATATACCATTGGCAATACGGCCAATACTACCCATGGATGCAGGGCATATTATCATTGTATCGTAATTGGCTGAGCCACTAGCAAATGGTGCGTAAAAATCCTTTGGCTCATATATTTTTTGCTTTATTAATTCCTTAGGATTGCTTCCCAGCTCATGAAGCCATACATCTTGAGCGTTTTTTGAGAATACTATATCAAATTTATCATATTGGTTGGAGTGTTTTTCTAAGAAATGAATTATGCGCTGAGCATAAATGGAACCACTTGCTCCTGTTATTGCCAATATTATTTTAGATTCTTTGTTCATAAAGGCAAAGGTATATAAATATGTTTACTATGGAATTGTTATAAAATAAAAACTTCCTTTCAATTTCAGTAATACTGATTTGAAAGGAAGTTTAAAATCTTTTAATAAAGCCTTAAGTACTATAATTTCTAACCTAAGTCTCTAATTTTTTTCAATAGCTCCATATTTATAATTTCAACTTGCTTACTTCTAAGTTTTATAACGCCATCTTTTTTAAACTCAGACATTATTCTAATAACATTTTCAGGAGTCATATCTATCATCTCTGCAATTTCTTTTCTCGACATTGGCAGTATATATTCTGACGAATGGAAATATTTTTCTGCAAATTCCACAAGGAGCATAGCTATCCTTCCACGCAAATTCTTGCTGTTGAGTAGGTATGTATGCTTAATAATATCATCTGCTGTATTGCTTATATATCGCAATATGTCTAATGAGAAATCACTGTTTTCTCTAAGCATATTACGCATAACGTTTAGGTCTATACGACATACTTGGCTGTCAACTAGGGTTGTAATGGTATACTCATAAGTATCTTTAGATAGTACCGATAGTAAACTAATAAAATCCATAGGTCGTGCAATGGTGATTATTTGCTCCTTACCTTTTATACCTATCTTTTGTAGTTTTACTAGCCCGTCCGTTAAATAAATAAACTCCCTAATTGGATCGCCAGCATTTACTATTATACTTCCTTTTTCTATAAAAGTAGATTTTTTGTTCTTATATATTGAGTCTAATTGTTCATCAGATAATTTATCAAATAAATGAGAGCGAAACTTGCAATTCTTACATGTTTGATTTAAATCCATATTATTATATTTTTATAAATTAGTATTTTACTACGTTATTCAGTTCACAAAGATACCTAAAAAATGATATTGTTTACTATTTTGTATGTAAAATAATATTAGTTATATAAATTATGATAATTAGGACCTTAATTACCTAATTATCATAATGTAATATATAACAGTATTATTTGCGATAAGCAATATTGTACTCTTATTTAGAAAATAAAATAATAATATGACAGAAATTATAAGCACTTTAGTATGTGGTTTTAGGAAGAAAACAATATTGATACTAATTTTATTAAGTATACGACAGTTTTTTAAACGTCAATTAGTTGCTACACTTAATACCAATTTTGATTCATAATTTGCTGATAAATAAATTGGAATATATTTATTCAATTTTGTTGATATTAATTGTATTCATGAACGCAAAGCGTTACTTGTATTCAAGGCAAAAATTCTTTGCATAGACAAAGCTACGGAAATAATTTTTAATGCATAATACGTGAAATATAAAACTAGGTACAATTATATTTTTTTTTGACGCTGATTATTATGGTTTTATATGATTATTTTACCAAAGTCTGTCTGCTGACAAGGTAAGCTGAAACCTTTTTATCATAATGAATCTGTGTAATCTGCGTCTAAATTTATTATTGGTTATATGCTGAGCTAATTTTCTATTCTATTTAAACCGGCTTTTGCTTTTTGGGTAATTCCGTTTTGGTATTCATCAAAATCAAGATCAAGCACTAGGTTATACATTAGCTCGGCATCTTCTATTTTGTTTATACTTTCGTAATAATACCCCAATTGCAGGGCTGATTTTGCCGCATAATAGTATTTCATATCTTTGGATACAGCAATGGTTTGTTTATAGTATTTTTCTGCTTTTTTATACTTCCCACTTTCATCATTAATTCGTCCAAGTCGGTATATATATTCAATTTTATTCCTTTCACTTTTATAATTACCTATTTTATCTCCTTCTATTAGTATTTCTTCAGCTTCTTTATAATAACCACCGTCAAATAGCAAACGACTTCTTAATAGGTATGTATTTGGTACTACTCCCGATTTGGCTTCTATTTTGGCCTGTTTATCTGAATCATAAAATACATCATCATACTTTTTTATAATCTCTATTTGAGCAAGGTAACTTGTTAAATCGCCATTAATTAATCGCGACCATGCTAGCTTTTGGTGCGATGCTGCTTTATAGTTTTTAGTGGGAGAATTATTTATGTATGCCCTAAAAAACACCTCTGCAGTGATGTCTTTCTTATAAAGCAAACTTTGGCCATACAGATAGTTCAAATAGCAAAAGCGTTTTGATACTTCTGAGTTCTGCATTTTAACAATTTCAAGGGCTTCAATGGTTTTATCATTATACTTATTATGCTGATAAAATGATGATCTAGAAAAAATGTAAATTAAGTTATTTGAATATTTATTATTATATTCTTCATTACTATAAATATCAATTAAGATTTTATTTTTTTCATTCTTAATAGCAAAATTATCACTCAAGAAAGTATAGATTAGTAAATTCTCAACAAAGAGAAAATGGCTGTCCTTATTATCTTTTGTATATAGTAGAGATTTTGTTATATCCTTAAATCCTTGTGCTATATTACCTGTTAGCCCTAGTATGCTAAGCCCCCAAGTATATGCCTTAGGTATGCTGCCAATGGTTATGGATATGGCTCCCTTGGTTTTATAATTGGGCAAAAAATCAGGGAATGCTTCTATGTTTTCTTCATTGGTATTATAGGCTTTCTTAAATAAGAAAATTGCAGATAAATAATTCTTTTGTATTGCTTCGGCTATGGATTCTATTAAATAAATATCTGCCAGAAAGTATTTCTTATAAGGATTATCATCACTCTCATCTTCAATTTTATCAATACTTATTGCTCGTTGTTTCTTAAAATTTTCCAATGAATACTTGCTGCCAATAGTTGCAAATTTTAGAAATGCAGAATATGACCTAATATAGCTAATTACCGAGTTGCTTGCATTTATAGCCTCTTCTTCTTTTAATAGGGCATCTACCTTATCGTAATGTAGAGCTATGGTGTACTCAAAACTTTTTTTGCAATTATCATTATAGTCTATTATACCAAAAGAATTATTAGCAACTAGTAATAGAAATATAATTAGAAAAATAGAATTATTTTTTTTGACCATAGTAGTTATTCTAAGCTTTAAAATCTAAGTCCAGTTGTTTACGAAGAATGTCTAACTCTGGATTCACTTTTACCATATCAATATATTTGTCTTTGCTAGTTTTAGTTGCAACAGATTTTATTTCTACAGTCTTAGTAGTGATAGATATTTGCTTATTATTTAGTTCTTTTTTCAGAAATAATAGTAAATCATACTTAAATTCAATATCATCCATTGTGTCATTACTAAAGGTAATAAGCACTTCGTTATTAGGCTTTAACCCTATATTTTTAGGTGCAATAGCGGCTGCAAATGCTGGACGCTCCTTAGAAATTGATTCTCTATAATTTTCCATAGCTTTCTCAAGATCTTCGTCAGTAAGTTCTTTCTCTACGGTTTTATATTTCTCTTCTAATGCATCGCTGAGGTTAATTTCTTCTTTTTTAACGGTTTCGCTAATTCCAGCCTTTAAGCTAATGCCTCTCGATTTACCTTTTTTCTTAGGTTTACTCTCTGTTTTTATTGGCAGAGTTTCTTCTTGCTTAGGTATAGATTTATCTTCTACGCTAGTATATTCACTATTTGCCTCTTGCACTATGTTTTCTGCGGGTTTCTCTTGGGGCTTTTTTTCTTCTTTTGCAGCAGTGTTTACAGCCTCATTGATGGCAGCAGGAGTTGTTTTTGGTTTATCTATTTCAATGTTTTTTTTTTCGGGAAGAGCAGCAACACTTTCTTGCTCAAAAGGTTTTTCTAGCTTACATATTTTCATCAAATTAAGCTCTATAAGCAATCTTTTGTCCGAAGAAATTTTATAATCAATATCTACCTTTGTGCAAAGGTCTAAAGCATAAATAAGAAATTTATTGCTACAATATTTTGCTTGTTCGGCATATTGCTTGCGAATAGAATTGCTAGTTTCAAATAGAGCCACTGTTGTAGAATCTTTGCTAACCAATACATTACGTAAGTGGCTAGCTAGCCCATTAATAAAATGCAATCCATCAAAACCTTTGCTCGTAATATCGTTATAGACATTAAGTGTAGATGGAATATCACCTCGTAAAAATAGATCTACCATTTTAAAATAATACTCAACATCCAATATGTTTAGGTTATCGATGGTATCTTGGTAGGTAATAGTTTTTCCGGTATAGCTCACAATCTGATCGAAAATAGAAAGAGCATCACGCATGGCCCCATCAGCTTTCTGCGCCATGGTCAATAGTGCCTCTTCTTCGGCTTCAATTCCTTCGCTTTTTGCTACATAAGCAAGGTATTTTACGGTGTCTTTTACAGTTATTCTATTAAAATCATAAATCTGACAGCGAGATAGTATTGTAGGAATTATTTTATGTTTCTCAGTAGTAGCAAGTATAAATTTGGCGTATGATGGTGGCTCTTCCAATGTTTTAAGAAAAGCATTAAAAGCTGCTGATGATAGCATATGTACCTCATCAATTATATATACTTTATACTCTCCAACTTGTGGTGGAACTCGTACTTGCTCCACCAGTCGGCGAATATCTTCTACCGAGTTGTTTGACGCAGCATCAAGCTCATGAATATTAAAGGAATTTTGCTGATTAAAAGATATACAGGATTCACATTTATCGCATGGCTCAAGTGTTTCTTTATCAATATTTTCGCAATTTATTGTTTTTGCAAAAATACGAGCACAGGTAGTTTTGCCAACTCCACGAGGACCAGTAAAAAGGAAAGCCTGAGCCAGATGATTACTCTTAATAGAGTTTTTAAGAGTGGAAGTTATGCTTTCTTGTCCCACCACTGAGTCAAATGTTACTGGCCTATATTTTCGTGCCGATACAATAAAATTATCCATACTACTTGATTATTAGCGATTAATATCTCCTGATATTTTTCAAAATTAAGAAATCAAAGTTAGTTAAAAACTAGCATACTTATAATAGTTTTTTTTTGAAAAAATTATAAGTATATGATAAAAATCAATAAGTTTGGGCTAAAGCCCGCATATGACATAAAATTATTAGGCAGGGCATTAATGCCCTGCCTAATAAAAAACTATATATGACGGGCTTTAGCCCAAATATATAAAATAAATAATATTCAATTAAATATCATTTAATATTTTTGTCACTGAGGAATGAATTAGTTTTTCTTTCCATATAATTCATCTGCCATTTTTAGAGCATTATATGCATTTACTATTCCTGCCGATGTGCTAAGTTTTTTAAATTTAGTTTTCTTTTTACTGCTTCCAGGGATTATCGTTTTTGCTTTTGGGTATTTTAGCGAAGACTCTATCAGCAAAGTACGAAGCGCACTCGCACTTATATTAGGGTAATATGCTTTTACCAATGCAGCCACTCCAGCAACTACTGGCGAAGCTGATGATGTTCCACTGGCAGCATTATACTTATTATTTGGCGAAGTGGAATATATATCTACCCCTGGAGCAAATATATCTACGGTTTTTCTTCCATAATTTGTAAAATCGGCTGCCAAGTGGCGGTTATTATTATTTGCACCCGATGCTGCCACATCCATCCAATGTGTACGCTGATATTCCTGAGGAGTAGGGTAGTGCAATATTTTATCATTATTTTCGCTATTATTGCCAGCAGCATGTACTATTAGTACATCATTTGCTATGGCGTAGTCAATGGCATCTTTCACAAATTCGGGGTGTTTGCTGTATTTTTTGCCAAAGCTACCATTAATTATTTTTGCGCCATTGCGCACCGCATATCTAATTGCCAAGGCTACATCTTTATCTCTCTCGTCGCCACCAGGCACTACTCTTAGTATCATCAGCTGCACTGAATCTACTATGCCCTGAGTACCAGTATTATTGTTTCGTACTGCGCCAATTATTCCAGTTACACTAGTGCCATGGCTATAACCCTTAGCTTGTATATCGCTATTGCCATATATTGTATCGTTTATATCATCCACATTATCGCCAATAATACCTGGGCGAGGATCGTAGGTAAGGCTATATTTTTTGTCCAAATTTTTATCAAAATAACTAATGCCTTCTTCAAGGTCCTTTACTGTAAACCCTTCGGTATATGAGCTGATAATAAGTTTCTTTATTTGTTTCTCTTTCTCAGTTTGGGCGTCAAAACCTTCCGCATCTTTTTGTGTTAAGCTATCAGTTTCTAGTTTTTCTTTCAAAAAATCTTCACTATAAACCAATGCATTTTTAAGCTCTGTATAATAGTCTTTATTCTTTTGGTAGGTCTTAATTTTGGAAAAAATATCTTCTTTTGCCTTTGTCCATTTTATAAATGTTGACAGGTCTTCTTTAGCAATATCCTTTTTACTCTTGTTTTCAAACTTCGTTAAATGATCCTTATAAAAGCGAATTATTTCAATGGTTTCTCCATCAATATTTTTTCCATCAGAGCCTCCAAGAAAATTCCATCCATAGTAATCATCAATATATCCATTGCCATCATCATCTTTGCCATTATAAGGTATCTCTTTGGGATTATGCCATAATCGAGCTCTCAAATCTTCGTGCAAGGTGTCTATTCCGGAGTCTATAATAGCTACAATTACAGTATTTTGTACAAGGCCTTTCTCAGCCATAAAATCTAGTCCTTCTTGTAGGCTTATGCCACGATAATCCGATTCGTTAGAAGAATAATGATGCCAAGGAATGCTATCTTGTGAGTATGAAGTATGGAATATGCTAAGAAAAGATATTGTAAAGATTATTATTGATAATTTCATTTTTTAATTGTTTAGGTTATGGCAAATATAGTATTTACTATTGTACTTTTGGATAAAATTTGGAAATATTTTCACAACAACTAATCAATTTTATTTGCATATAATTAATTAAAAAGGTAACTTTACCCCCAATTATAAGAAATATACTGACCTTTTTTATTATGATAAAGAGAATTACGCATAAAGGAGAAAGCCGTATTGCGGTTTATTTAGCTAATGATGATACTATAAAAAGCAAGATTAAAAGTATAAATGGTAGGCGGTGGAGTGCTTCAAAAAAAGTATGGCATTTACCAGATAATAAGGCTATTATTGAAGAATTAAAATTGTTATTTCCAGATCTTATTAAAGAAAAAGCCAAGGTAATTAAAGATAAATTAGAGAATAATCAAGTTACTAATAAATCAGATGTTTATATTTTTGCGACTAAAAGTAAGATTATACTACAATTGAAAAAGGACGAAAAGGATATTGAATTTATTACAAGTATGCAATATTATAGTTGGGATAATGCAAATAGGAGATGGGTAATAACTAATACTGTAGAAAATTATAATAAAGTAACAGGATATTTTGGAAAGCGATTAAAGCCGGGCACGCCAATAGCGGATATAATACCAAAATTAACAGATACTTCTATCAAAAGTGAACTACATATTTATGAGCATATCAAGGGCAGAGTAAAGCTAATTTTTAGATATAATACTGAGCTTAAGGAGCTTATTAAGGAGTTGCCTTATAGCAATTGGGATGCTGATAATAGATGGTGGACTACTGTTGATAGTGACCATGTACTGAATAGTTTACAAAATTTTTGTAAAGAGAATGCATGGGAAATAAAATTTTTTGAAAAGGAAAAGTCAAAATTACAAAAGAGAATTGGACCTAATGAGGTAATGAATTATAGAAAATGCCCAAAGGAATTTGTTGAGCACCTTCAGTTAAAAAGGTATAGTGAGAACACAGTTAGGATTTATGTAAGTATGTTTGAAGAGTTTATAAATTACTATAACTCTAAAGAAATAAATGATATTACTGAGAAAGATATTCTTGCATTTTTAAGATATTTGATTGTTGAAAGAGGAGTTTCGAGTTCGTATCAAAATCAATCGGTAAATGCTATTAAGTATTATTATGAGAAGGTATTGGGAGGAGCAAGAAAGTTTTATTTTGTAGATAGGCCAAAAAAAGAAAAAACTTTACCTATTGTATTAAGTAAAGAAGAGGTAACCATTTTAATAAAAAGCATAGATAATTTAAAGCATAAATGTATTATTATGCTAGCATATTCAGGAGGATTACGCTTGAGCGAGGTATTGCATTTAAGGATTAATGATATAGATAAAGAGCGAGGCGTTATAAGAATAAATGCCGCAAAAGGAAAAAAAGATAGAATTACGTTATTATCAAAGAATTTTTTTG
>JAGLDA010000153.1 GCA_023145955.1 Bacteroidales bacterium | reverse complement strand
GTTATTGAAAAGTATAAAATCAATTATAACAAATCTACGGGCAAGATGCTCAAGAAACTTTTTCTTTAAACATAAAAAAGCCCGAAATATATAAAAAAATATTTCGGGCTTTATAAGTTATAGTTTTATCTACTTATTAGCATTAATCATTGTCATGCTAGCATATTCACCAGAGTCAAGCTTACTTTTTACAGCTTTAAAGGCATCAATAGTATAATTTACATCTTCAAGAGTGTGTATTGCTGTTGGAATTAAGCGTAATAGTATTTCTCCTTTAGGAATTACAGGATAAACTACCACTGAACAGAATACATCATGCTTTTCGCGAAGGTCGAATATAAGATTTGTAGCCTCAGGCACTCCACCTTTTAAATAAACTGGGGTAACTGGAGAGTTTGTAACTCCTATATCAAAACCATTCTCTTTAAGTCCTTTTTGCAATGCATTAGCAACAGTCCATAATTGCTCTCTAAGCTCAGGCATGCTAATAAGCATCTCTAGGCGTTTTATTGCACCTTTAACCATAGGCATAGGAAGCGATTTAGCGAAAATTTGAGAACGCATATTATACATTAAGAAATCTATAATCTCTTCATCACCAGAAATAAACGCTCCAATTCCTGCCATAGATTTGGCAAAAGTACTAAAGTATAAATCTATCTTATCTTGAACACCAAAATGTTCTCCTGCTCCATATCCTGTTTCTCCCATAGTTCCAAAACCATGAGCATCATCCACTAGCATGCGGAATTCAATTTTATCTTTTAATGCTGCAATTTCATCAAGCTTTCCCATATCTCCAGCCATGCCAAATACACCTTCGGTTATAAGTAATATACCGCCGCCTGTTTCTGCAATACGTTTATTTGCAAATCCAAGCATTTTTTCTGCACGAGGAATATCGTTATGTGGAAATACGAAACTTTTACCACCTTTTGCTTTATGTAAGAATATTCCATCCATAATACTTGCATGGCATTCTGAATCATATACAATTACATCATTACGATCAACCATAGAATCAATAATAGACATTATGCCTTGGTATCCATAGTTTAGTAAAAATGTTTTTTCTTTCTTTACAAAATTAGTTAGGTTTTCTTCTAATTCTTCATGATACTTTGTTTGACCAGACATCATACGGGCACCCATAGGATATGCCATACCATATTCAGCTGCTGCTTCAGCATCGGCTTTTCTTACCTCAGGATGATTTCCCAAACCAATATAGTTATTTAAACTCCATACCAATTTTTCTTTGCCACGAAACATCATTCGTGATGATATTTCCCCTTCTAGCTTAGGAAAAGCAAAATATCCATGTGCTTCTTTTTGGTATTTCCCTAAACTTCCCGGACGGCTAACTACTTTCTTAAATAAATCCACAGTTATATATTTTAAGTATTATTAAGTTCTATTTTTATAAGCAGCAAATGTAGTAATTATATGCATATTTGCTAATATAGTTTATTTGCTATTTTTTATAATTTCTTGCACCAAATATTGAGCTACCAATCCTTACTAATGTACTGCCTTCTTGCACCGCAATTTGATAATCGTTAGACATACCCATAGATATTTCTCTATAAAAAATATTGTCGAGAAAAAACTTATACCTAAGGCTTTGAAATATGTTTAATAGATGCTTAAATTCTGCTCTAACTAGATCAGTATCAAAGGTGTTACTAGCCATACCCATTACTCCAGTAATTTTAATATTTTTCATTTCTTTATACTCATCAGATGATAATAATTCACTAGCTTCGGCTATATTCAAGCCAAATTTGGCCTCTTCGCTAGCTATATGAAACTGCAATAAGCATGAAATAATTCTATCGTTAGCCTTTGCTTGCTTATCAATTTCTTTTAGTAGCCTAAGGCTATCAACAGCATGAATTAGCTTTACAAAAGGAGCTATAAATTTTACTTTATTGCGCTGTAGGTGGCCAATAAAGTGCCAATGGATGTTATCTGGTAGTACTAGTGCTTTATCACGTAATTCTAGTGCTTTATTCTCTCCAAAAATTCTATGTCCTGAATCATAAGCCTCTTGAATGTCTTCTATGGGCTTGGTTTTTGAAACTGCTACTAGGCGAACTTGTTCAGGCAATTGCCCTTTAATACTTGCTATTTTATCTCCAATATTGCTCATCGTTATAAGTATGTTCATTAAAAGTGCAAAGTTATATAAGAATGTATTAGTAACAAATTTATATTTGCATATTATAAACTAATATTTTCCTTATAGTAAAGTAAATGATAGAAATTAGTTCCATATATAGCTTTTGGTGGCTTCTTCCAATAATATTTGTAAGTTTTGCACTAACGGCTATTCTATATTATAAAAATCCTAAAGAGGATTTTTCTAAGATTATGGCTCTATTATTAGCATCATTTAGGTTTATTACATTCTCATTATTGGGGTTCTTGCTTTTATCTCCATTATTTATAAGTTGGCAAACTGACGTGGAAAAAGCCAAGATAATTGTACTTTCAGATAACTCTAAGTCAATGATCTTATCTGGTGATTCGGCAAAACTAAAAATATATAATAACAAAATAATAGAAGGAATAAACGAAGCTCTAATTTCTAAATACGATATAATTAACTATAGCTTTGGAAATACCATAGAGCAAAAGAGTGGAAATAATACTTTTTCTCGTTTAAGAACTGATATTAATAGTGTATTTGTATCCATATTAGAGAAATATAAATATAATAATATTGGAGCCATTGTATTGCTTAGTGATGGTATATACAATGTGGGAAATAATCCTGCATATACTAGCAAATACTCCAAATTTCCTATATATACCATAGGTTTTGGCGATACCGTTATGCATCATGATATTGCTATAGAAAAGGTGTTTGTAAATAAAACGGTATTTATAAAAAATAAATTTCCTATAGAAATAAGCATCTCAGCGGTAAGACTTATGGGAAAAACATCAATATTAACAATTACCTCAGAAAATAAAGTCATCCATTCAAAGAAAATTTATTTCAAAAGCAATAATGATTTTCAAAAGCATTTATTCTTTGTTGAAGAAAATACTGCTGGACTTAAAACCTTTAAAGTTCACATTAAAGATACAGACAATGAGCGTAATATAATAAATAACACCACTAGAGTAAAAGTAGATGTATTAGGAAGTAAGAAAAAAGTATTATTGCTATATTCGAGTCCACACCCTGATATATCAGCTTTGCAGAACTGTATAAAGTCTAGTGAAGAATACGAATTAGAGATGTTTGATATTAGAAAATTTAAGGGTAATATTAAAGAATATACCTTAGCTATTCTACATCAAATTCCTAATAATACTGTTCAAAGTGCTAGTATTGTTCAAAATATACGAAACGAAGATATTCCTACTCTTTGGATTTTAGGGTCAAATTCCAATTTGCATTATTTTAATGCTTATAATACAGGAGTTATTATTGATTTTAAACGACAATCATTTGTAGAAACAACAACAAAAGTGAATAACAATTTCGTGGAATTTGTTGTTCCTAAGGATTTTGCAAGTCAGATTTCACTATTTCCACCATTATATTCTCCTTACGGAAAATATAAAACTACTAATTCTGTACAGACTATATTTTATCAGCAAATAGGGTCTGTTACTACTAACTACCCTCAAATATGCATATCAGAAAATAGTGGAAAACGAAATGCATTTATTTTTGGTGAAGGGTTGTGGCGATGGCGTATGTATGACTATACAGAGAATGATTCTCATAAAAACTTTGATAGTTTCATTATGAAGCTAATTAGATTTATTTCTATTCAAAAAACTAATAAAAGATTTGAAATACTGTGGGAAAGCCAATACAAAGAGTTTGATGATGTAGTCTTTAATGCGCAGTTTTATAACGCTTCATATGAACCAATAAATGATGCACAAATAAACTTAGAAATTATTGATAGTGGTTCAAAAAAATATCAATATTCTTTCTCAAACAATAGTCGTAACTATACTGTTGCAGCAGGAAGGCTGCCACGTGGAGAGTATAGCTTTATTGCTAGCGCTAAATATAATAATAGAGATTTTGTAAAAAATGGTAAATTCTATGTGGAAGCTGTTGAGTTAGAGGCTAATAATGTAGTTGCCAATCATAATATATTAAGAAAAATTTCATATAATTCTAATGCCAAATTCTTTGTGGCAGATGATTATAATACTCTAATAGATGAAATAAATAATAGAGAAGATATTGTAAATATTGAATCCCAAACTCGTGTATATAAGGATTTAATAAATTTCCCTTATATACTATTTCTAATAATTATACTGGTATCAGTAGAGTGGTTTGCTCGAAAGCAGATGGGAAGTTATTAGATTAGTTATTTCTTAGAAATCCCAAATTGTGTAATGGCTTTTTAAATAAAAAGCTAGTTTTTTATACTATTCATCAATTCAACAAACTTATATCGATAATCTTGATGTTTATTGATAATGCTACTAGCATTTGTATTTATTACACTTGTAGTTCGTAGCCTATGAAGTTCGCCAAGCCCAATTGGAGTACTTTGTAGTTCGTAATTGTCATAAATAAATCTTAAAGCATAATCATTGTCCGAAAAGAAATTATATACTATAATATCTTTATTTCCTATTACTTTTAAGAACCTTCTTTCGGAACATGTAGCGCCAAATAGATATAAATTATCAACAAGTGTTCTATTTGTCATTTCTATGGCTGTGAATAGGGGTATTGCGCCTGCGTTCATACACACTGCAATAATTTTTTTATTGGGGCTATCTTTCTTTATATTATATAACTCCATCGACAACTGCTTGCCAAGGTGATTTAAGTCAGTTTTTAACTGTTGCCATTCTATACCAAAGTATTCAGTGTCATAATCAGGTTTTAGTTTCAACTCATGATCTATAACCGGTAGCGTTTTATTAAGCTCATGCAAATAGGTAACTTCCCAATTAAAAATTGAAATGCCTGCTGTTTTGTAAGGAACATTTAAGGAACCTAATAATTTCACCCAGTCACTATTAATAACTTCAGTTTTTGATTCAAAAAATCCTGGAAATAGAATAATTTGATGTTCACCATCTCCTTCAATTATATGATTAAGAATTGAGGAATTATTGGTTTTAGCATTTATGAATTCTTTATATCGATGAATATCTCGCTTTACCAAATTGCTAACCCAGCTTAAAACCATATTATCATCAGTATAACCAATAATTGGTATAGCATCAGGAATTATATCCACATCAGACACAAGGTAGTTAAGTCCAAAAACTATCCATTTTCTAGAGGTCTCACTAATAAAAAACTCATCACATTTTATGATTTCTGCAAGTAGCTCAGCTTTTCTTATTAAGCCATCTAATTTACGATCATTTTTTTGTTTTAGGAAGTTTATTTCGTCTTGAATCTTATCTTTAACTATAACTTCATCATTATTATTTATCTTTTTCACTTGCTTGTGAAACTTTTCCTTATGTATTTCTGAAATATCTTTCATAACCAGCTTATGTTAAAAAAAAACGGCGGTTTTTCTATTTTCTTATGTGAAAACTATGTGACTTTTATGTTAAGCCCAAATATACGATTTTTTTTCTACATTAAGGAAAAAAATCTAAATTTGCTGATTATAATTTTAAACAAGCACATTATGATACTTATTTTATCTCCAGCAAAAAAAATTAATGATAATATCGATTTTGATAATAATCTATTAACAGATACTCGTTTTGATGCCAATACTATAAACTTATTGAAGAGAATGAAAACTCTAAAAGTAAGTGATTTTATGTCAATGATGAATATAAGTGAAAATTTGGCACAATTGAATTTCCAGAGGTATCAACAGATGGAATATCCATTTTCTGATTATAAACTCCTTCCAGCATTATCTGCTTTTAATGGAGCGGTTTTTCAATCGATGAATGTAAAAGATTTTTCGGAAAGCGACTGGAAGTTTGCACAAGAAAAACTCAGAATATTATCGGGCTTCTATGGATTATTACGTCCTTTAGATGGAATATTGCCATATAGACTGGAGATGGGAACAAAGATTAACATTGGAGATAATAAGAACCTATACCAGTTTTGGAATAACGATATTAATGATTTATTGCAAGCCGATATAAACTCCAATGGTGATGATATTTTGATAAACTTAGCTTCAAATGAGTATTTTAAAGCAGTGAAAACAAGGGAGTTGAAAGCTAGAGTAATTACACCTTCATTTAAGGAGTATAAAGATGGAAAATATAAAATGATAGCCATATATGCTAAAATGGCTCGTGGCTTAATGAGTAGTTTTATTATTAAAAATAAAATTCATAATCCCGATGAGCTTAAATTATTTAATATAGATGGCTATTCTTTTAATACTCAAATTAGTAAAGGCGATAATTGGGTTTTTACTAGGGGATAAAATGTCATAAAAGCATATATATTATTATATAGCAATTTCATTACATTTGCCAAATCTTAAAAAAAATAAAGACAAATACATATTTAATATGCAAAAATTAATAGAGAAGTATAAAAGCAATAGGAAAATTAAATTCCTAACCAAAAAGTATACTCAAAAATATGCTTTTATTGGTGTTGGTAACCATTCTATTAACAACTTATATCCTGTATTAGATTATCTAAATATTAATCTTAAATATATAGTGTCTAATAGTGAAGCAACCGCAAAAACTATTAACGAAAACTATGATGGTATTGAAGGTATTAGTGATATTAATATAGCTCTTAACGATTCAGAAATTAATGGTGTTCTTATTTCAGCAAACCCATCATCTCATTTTGAATTAATAAAGCAAGTATTGGCAAAAGATAAAAATGTATTTGTAGAAAAACCTCCTTGTTTTACGAGTGAGGAATTAGAGCAACTAATAGTAGCTGAGGATAATAGCAAAGGTAGGGTAGTAGTGGGCATGCAAAAACGATATGCACCTTTATACCAAATAATGAAAGAAAATATAAAAGGTGTATCTCATTATAATTATAAGTATAAAGTTGGTTTTTATCCTGAAGGTGATGCTATTTTAGACTTATTCATTCATCCATTGGATATAGTGAATTATATTTTTGGAAAAGCAGAAATTACATCAATACAAAAAATAGAAAAATCAAAAGGAGTTATAACATATTTATTGCACCTGCTGCATAGTGATAATATAATTGGCAATGTAGAACTATCAACGGATTATTGGTGGGCTAAAGCCGAAGAGGCTTTCTTTATTAATACTGATAGAGCATATCTTGAGAGTGTAAATTCGGATGAACTTATTGCAATTGATAAGCCTAAGAGTTTAGTAGGGATACCACTAGAAAAGGTAATTAAGCCTGTAATTACTAAGAGTATTCTTTTTGAGAGAAACTCATTTTTACCTGTTCAAGAGCATAATCAGTTATTATTATCGGGTTATTATAACGAGATAAAAACATTTTTAGATATATGCGAAGGCAAGAGTAACGATAATAAATCTGCTCTTTTGTCTTTGAAGAATACATACGAATTAATGAATAAACTAAAATAGAAAATAAATGTATAAAATTTCCGACTATATAAAAAGAGGCACAAAAATGGTGAATAATAATATTACACCAAAAAACAAAAAGTTGTCTACAGTAATGCTTTATGCGACAGATAGATGTGATTCTAAATGTAATCACTGCTTTATATGGGCAAAAAGTCCGAAGCAACATCTTTCTTTTGCTAAAATTAAAGAAATATTAGAGAGCAAGGTTGTTGATAAAGATACTGTTATAGGCCTTGAGGGAGGTGAGTTTTTATTGCACCCTGAGTCTGATGAAATTTTAACTTATTTATCGGCAAATCATCCTAAATACGATTTACTATCTAATGCTCTTAGGCCTGATAAACTTATAGAGGCGGTAAAGAAATATAAGCCAATGCGATTATTCATTTCTTTGGATGGTGATAAGGAAGCTTATAAGGGTTTGCGTGGTGTAGATGGTTATGATAAGGTGATAAAAGTAATGAAAGAATTGCAGGGTGTAGTGCCAATGTCAATGATGTTTACTCTTACTCCTTTTAATAATTTTGAAGACCTAAAGCATGTTGCTGCAGTTTGTAAAACCTATGGTGCTGATATGCGCATAGGGATTTATAATACTATGGAATTTTTCGATACTAAATCAGAGGAACATCATACACAGAATTCTCTAGATTATACTATTGACGAAATTCCTGAAGTAGTAAAGGATTTTGAAGAAAACTATGATTTTATGGCTCTTTATACTCATTTTAGAGATGGAAATCTTAAATTGAGCTGTAATAGTATTAAGGATAGTATTGTTATTTATCCTAATGGAGATATTCCTATCTGTCAGAATAAGCAACTGATACTTGGTAACTTGAATAAGGAAACATTAGAAGAAATTATTAATAAGCCATCTACCATAAAAATACATGATGAACATAAAAATGGTTGTAATGGTTGCTGGATAAATTTCCACCGTAAGTACGATATTATTCTTTATCGTAATCTAGAGAAGGTTATGCCTAAAAAAGCTGTTAGTAAGATTTTGGGAGAGCATTATTGGAGCGCTGATAAAACTCATAAATATAAAGATGTAATTAAGGGGTAAACGAGAAAGGGCCTTTCGATAAATATTTCAGGAGGAGAAAAGATAAGGAGTGGAAATATGATTATGGTTTTATTAGACACTGATTTATTATGATAAAAAAGATATTAATCTAAAATATAAAAACACCGCTATAAGCACTTACCATATTTCTATTATTTATTTTGCTGATTTATAGAACCTTTTAGATATTTGTTCGTAAACACTTTCTGGTATTAATAATTAGCAATAGATGGTGTCAAAACTTCTTATTTTAGGTGTATTATATTTTTTAGGTTTATTTGCTAAACTTAATGATAATGCTATAGTATTCAAATATATACCCTATGGTACTATATATTTGTCTGATAGTATTTATATAGACAAGCAACCTATAAAGGTTTACGACTATCTCGAGTTCTTAGCAGATATAAGGCGGTCTTATACACCAAGTCTGCATGATTCTATCCAAAAACTACCTCTATTTGGCTTATCAGAGGATGAAGCATATCATATATATGATTCATTGCCTATGGATACAGTTTTTTATAACAAAATGCTTACACGTATCTGGAAAACGGTAGGAAATGATAAACATATCTATGAAGTGGATTTTCATCTCACTAGAGCCAAATATTATAATTACCCTATGGTAAATATGAACTATCATCAAATTGTGGAGTATTGTAAATGGCGGACGGATAAAGTAAAATTAAAATATGCAGTAGAATGTAGTAACCTGTATCAAAGAAAAAAATATCCAATAAATTTTGAATATCGCATTGTTAAAAGAAAAGAATGGGAAAAAGCTATGGGAACTTTTTTTGAGGATGTTGGAAAAATCAAAACAATTGAAGTAAATCCTGAAATGAGCAATTTGGCAAAGCCTTATGTTAGCAAAAAGAAGAAGAAATTTTGCTATGAATCAATTAATGCAGCTGAATATCTCGATGATAATATAATTACAATAGGATTCAATTGGATTGATGAGGCAGGAATAGGCGATGTGAGTTATATGAATTTTGAAAGACCTACCGACTGGATAACCTTTAGGTGTGTTTGTGAGATATTGCCAGATAAAGTTAATTCGGCAGAAATAGTGAGTACTCCAGCTCCTGCAAAGAAACCAGAGAAAAAGAAAATAGTAAAACAACCTAAAAAGGAAGTTAAAGGAATAAAAACAGAGAAAGCCAAGAAAAAGTTAAAAAGAAAGTAAAAAATATAGTTTTAACCCATCACTTCATCCATTATCTTATCTATTGATTCCTTTTTAGCTAAATACTCATCTATATCTGTAGAATTACATAGTTTCCTATATGTATAATCTATTTTAAACTTTTTAAAGCTATAGCGATATTTATTAGCAAATAGTGCTGTTAGTTGTAATGATATTAAGTATGCTAAAGCCCATCTCCAATCTCCAACAATAGCCCATAATATAGCTGCTTGAATTGGATAAATAACAAAACTTATAGCTAATGAAATAGCAAATTTAATGGATGAATAAAGCTGCTGATCTTTCACTTTCTTTAATAAATTGATAATAAATTTATAGTAGATTATATTATTAATAAAACCGAAAATAAATATAGGAAATCCAATTAAGAAAAGAAACATTCTAGAAATTATGCTAATAAATGAAACGTCCTTATTATCTATGGCTCTTATTTCCTTTTTATTGCAAAAAGCATTAAACTCACTATAGGCAGTATCAAGTTTACTTATATCATTCTTTTCTTCTACAAAATATACTCTTAATGATTCTACAGTAGTTTTGTCCGCCTTAAATTTATTCTTTATTTTATTTGCTGTTAGCCCAAGTTTATTAAGCATTTTTGCTCTATAATAGATGCGTATGCCTTCGTATAGCTCGTAATGATCCATATCAGGCTCATCAATAATTAATGGCCTAATAGCGTCTTCAATTCTAGTCTTTAACAATAAGTATGCTTTTTGCTCATTATTTTCATACTCTTCCTTATATCCAGTAATCGTTATAGGTTCACCATAATTAATAAACAAATCACTATTAGATTCTGTGTAATTTTCGTAGTATATACCTACGGGCACTATTTGTAAGTCAAGTTTAAAATCATTATTTGCCTCAGCTTGGAAAGCAATTTTAGGGACTGCTTTTTTAGTTGGTCTTAAATGACGCTTATCTGTATGAGTAGCCTCTGGAAAAAGAGCAATCGACAAGTTTGCTTCAAGAATCTCTACACTAGTATTAAAAATTCTTTCGTTATTTTTAAGTGCATCCTTACCATCACGCATTCTATACACTGGAAGCATTTTAAAAAAAGTGAATATCTTAAGTAATATAGGATTTTGAAATAGATCAGCACGCGTTAGAAACACAGATTGTTTATTACTTGTAAATAGAACGCCCAAAGGATCCATTAACGCATTTTGATGATTTGCAGCAAAAATTATAGGTTTTTTATTAGGAATATTTTTTTTACCATCACTTTCTATCTTATTGTAAAAGCTACGGAATACAATACCTACTATTTTACCAAATAGATAAAACCCTAAGGACCATTTTGTCATTTTATTTATTTTTTAGTGATTGTTGTTTTAATGATAATATAAAAGAATTAGCTATTGTTTGCGATACCTTAGTATCAATCATATGCTCAGGATGAAATTGTACTCCCAAAAAGAATGTTGGATAGTCAGTACTTATTGATTCCACAATCCCATCTTCTGATTGTGCGTTAATAATAAATGCTTTAGCTAATCTATTTATAGCTTGATGGTGGTATGAGTTTACCATTATAGTATCGTTTATATTGCTCCCCATCAATGCGTTATTTGTTTGCATAATAATTATATGCTCCGCTCCATCTTTTGATCTATGGCTTACTTGTGTGCCGTGTTTAGTTGGGATATCAGCTATTAAACTTCCTCCAAAATAAATATTTAATATTTGCTGGCCTCTACAGATACCTAAAATAGGTATTTTTTTATTGAAAGCTATTCCAATACTTTGAAACTCTAGCGAATCACGATAGTTATCTGGCACTTCACATATGTATGCCAAGCTATCTTCATTATATCTTCCTGGATTTACATCAGGGCCACCACTTATTATTAGTCCATCTACAATATCAACAATCTTTTTAGCACTATCTAACGATAAATCGTATAGATCGTATATTTCTATTGTTGAATCACTATGCAATATCCACTTTTTATATTGTTCATAACCAGTACTTCCATGAGCTTTAGTAATAGCAAGCTTTATTTGATTTTCATTCTTTATAGGAAAGTTATTCTCATCTATTCTGCAAGCAGATAGTAATAAAATTAGAGATAGTAGGAGGAAGTATAAGCTTTTTATTGACATATTACAGCGATAGGTGTTTTAAGTAAAAAAAATTATACAAAGTATAATAATTGCAAATATAAAAAAAAGCTCACATTATGTGAGCTTTATAATTTTATTTATTTCCTGAGAGCCATTTAAAAAAGCTGTGCTTTCTTTTAAATACTTTGCCTGAAGGTTTTCGCATAGGCTTAACATTTTTAAGCTCACTATTATCAACCTTAGCTTTCTGAGAATTTACATCCTTAGTTCTAGGCTTAGTAGCATCGGTATCATGAGCAATAATAGTTTTATCGGTATTTAATAGTTCAACTTTATCGTCCTCTATTTGATTGTCAAAGCTTTCGGTATCTAATTCATCAATTGTAATGGTATTCAAATCTACCTCATTACAGTCAGTATCTTTAGAAGTATTATCAACTAATAGCTCTGTATTGCTTTTAGTAAACAACTCAGTATTTTCTACTTCAACAATAGAGTTGTCAGTTACAACATTAGAATTTGCAGTTATTTTAACTTTCTTTTTAGAAGTAGCATTAACAGTATGTATTGCTATAATATCTTCAGAAATTATTTCTTTAGATTCAATAACTTTAGTTTTATTTTCAGATAAATTTATGTTAGCTTCTATATTATTATCTTTTAGTTCAATATTATCAGTCACTTCACTAATTGAAGTATCATCATTAGAATTAAGAGAATAATAGGAAATACAACAAGTGAGTACAATTGCTGTGGAAACAGTAGCTATTAATCCAGTAGTAAAAGAAGAAGACGCCGTTTGAGTTGCAGCCACACCCACGTTACCAAGAGTGGAACTGCTTAAAACTTTGTCCATTTTATTCCAGTATTCTGGTTTGTAGTCGCATTTCAAGTCATTGAGCTTGTCTTGAAATTGTTTATCAATATTTAAATTAGCCATATATAATTATTTAGAATATTTTGTTCTATCTATATTGTTCTTAAGTATTTTTCTAGCATTTTGAAGATGCCAATGAGATGTTCCTTCGCTAATATGAAGCTTTTCTGAAATTTCTTTATGTTTCATTCCTTCCATAATATTCATATTAAAAACAGCTCTTGTCATTGGTGGAAGCATCTGAACATAATCTAGTATTTCTCTAACATTGAAATCACTTAAAGCATCATTTTCTAAGTAATAATTACTTTCAAAACTATTGCTATCATTTATTTCAACAAAATCATGTTTTAATGATTTTATATAGTCGAGGGCTGTATTTACCATTATTCGCTTCATCCAACCTTCAAAAGAACCCTTGCCTGAATATTTATCTATTTTGAGAAAAACCTTCAGAAAACCATTATTAACAACTTCACTTGCTTCATCTCTATTTCCACAATATCTCATAGATATACTCATCATCAGACCAAAATACATCTCATATAAACGCTTTTGACTTTTGCGTTTATTTTGTCGTATTCCTTCGATTAATTCCGATAATTCGGTTTTATCTTTAGTACTCATGAAATATTACTATTGTTAAGACGAATGTGTTATTAGTTTTCTTTGGTTATAATTACTAAAAAAAACATATTTTATAATACTTTTCATTAATAAATAGTCAGATTGTTAAATATTACACAAAATAATTAACATTCGTTATAATACAAACAACTGCTAGATTTATTAGTCAAAAATATTAAAAAATACTAATTACTCTACAATTATTAATTAAAACAGCTAGCATTTAATACTAGCTGCTTTATACTAGATTATCTACCTGAAAGGTTTTTAGGAATTCTTCCACTTTTAATTGTTTCAGATCTAAGCCTTCTGCCAACAATACGTTCTGTCATATTGCCAATTTCCAGTACTTTATCAATATCTAAGTTAGTTTCAATATTCATTTCATCCATCATTACCACAAGGTCTTCAGTAGAAACTAGTCCTGCCAAATTTGGATCTTTATAGTAATAAGCTCCAGTACCTGAAACTGGTACACCGCTTACAAAGTTTGCAGGCTGTCCACCTAGTCCACCCATAGATGCTTCATAATTGGTCATACCTGCCTGCAATGCTGCAAGTACATTAGCCAATCCCCAACCTCTAGTAGAGTGAAAATGTACAATATGTTTATCAGGGTTTTGAAAATGGTCCAATAACATACTATAATACCTATATACTCTATCTGGAGAAGCAGAGCCATCATGGTCAGCATGTTCCACATCATTGGCTCCAATATCCATCCATCGCTGTGCAAATTCAATCGCTTTATCCATTTCAGTTGGACCTTCAATAGGGCATCCCCAAATAGTACTTACTGTTCCATTAACCTTAATGCCAGCAGCTTGCGCTTTAGGAATCCATTTTTCACACATCTTCCAGTATTCATCTAGACTAAGTCCAGAATTTTTTCTGTGATGAGATTCGCTAGTAGAAACCATAAAAAGAATTCTGTCTGGACCATAGCCGTCAAGTTTTGCTTGAATAGCACGCTCTACAGCTCTTTCACGAATTGTAATAGCTGTTAGGCTTACATCATCTAATAAATGCTTAACTTTCTTGCTATTTCTAATTCCTTTAAATAATTCATCAGCATCAGAAAATTGTGGCATTCCTTTAGGATTTCCAAAATTAGATACTTCAATATGCTTAAAACCAGCTAAAACAAGTTGCTCTAATGTCCATAGTTTTGCCTGAGTTGGTATAAATATTTCTTCGTGTTGGAATCCATCACGTACTGTAATGTCGCCAATTGTTACTTTCTTTGGGTAGTTCATTGCTAATTGTTTTATAATGTTATTATTAAAATTTCATTTCTGGAATATCCCCTTCAATTATTAGTGGAGCACCTGTTGCATTTATTATTTCTTCAACACTAACACCAGGAGCTCTCTCCAGTAGTTTGAATCCTTTGTCAGTAACTTCTATTACTGCCATATCCGATACAATTTTCTTAACGCAGTTTACACCCGTAAGGGGTAAGTCACATTTTTTCTTAAGTTTAGGATTTCCATCTCTATCGGTATGTGTAGTTGCTACAATTATATTTTTTGCTGCCGCAACTAAATCCATTGCACCACCCATTCCTTTAACCATCTTTCCTGGTATCTTCCATGAAGATATATCTCCATTCTCAGTTACCTCAAATGCTCCTAATACTGTTAAATCTATATGTCCACCTCTAATCATAGCAAAGCTTAGTGAAGAGTCAAAAAATGCTGACCCTGGCAAATATGTTACTGTTTGCTTGCCTGCGTTAATTAAATCCGCATCAGCTTTACCTTTTTCAGGAAAAGGACCAATGCCTAACAAACCGTTTTCTGATTGAAGTACCACATCCATTCCTTGTGGAATATAGTTTGCCACTAGGGTAGGGATACCTATTCCAAGATTCACATAGTATCCATCTTGTAACTCTTGAGCAATTCGTTGTGCTATTTGTGTTTTATCTAAAGCCATCTTTCTGTATATTAACGGGTTGTTTCAAATTCAATTCTTTTTTCATAATCAACTCCTTGAAATATTCGTTGTACAAATACTCCTGGTAAATGGATTTGGTTTGGATCTAATTCTCCAACTTCAACAAGTTCATCTACTTCAGCAATAGTGATTTTCCCTGCCATTGCCATTGGTTGGTTAAAATTGTTTGCAGTATGGCGGAAGATAAGATTGCCTGCTTTATCTCCTTTCCAAGCTTTCACTATTGCAAAATCTGCTGTTAATGCCTCTTCAAGAATATGCGGTTTTCCATTATATTCTCTTACTTCCTTACCTTCTGCTACCTCAGTACCATATCCTGCAGGAACAAAAAATGCTGGAATACCAGCTCCGCCAGCTCTTATTCTTTCTGCCAAAGTCCCTTGAGGGTTTAGCTCCACTTCCAGTTCTCCACTAAGCATTTGGCGCTCAAATTCTTTATTCTCACCAACATAACTAGATATCATCTTCTTTATTTGGTGCTTTTTTAATAATAAACCTAAGCCAAAATCATCAACTCCAGCATTATTAGAAATGCAGGTTAATCCTTTTACTTCTTTCTTTACCATTGCGGATATGCAATTCTCAGGAATCCCACTTAACCCAAATCCACCTAACATTAGTGTTTGGTCGTCTTTAAGGTCTATAATCGCTTCCATAGCGTCTTTTACTACTTTGTTCATATGTGTTTTGTGTTTTTGTTTCTAATTTGCTTACTTCACTCTTAGTCGTCCTGAGCGCAGCCGAAGGACACCCTTCAACTTTACCTAACACCCTATATATCTAGAGATTACTAATCTTTGAATTTCAGATGTACCTTCTCCAATCTGTAATAATCTTTGATCACGGAAAAACCTCTCTACTGGATAATCCTTCATAAGACCATATCCACCATGAATCTGTACTGCCTCATCAGCTACTTCTTTAGCTATTTCTGAGCAGTATAATTTCGACATAGCAGCTTCTTTTGCAAATGGCTTATGGTTATCTTTCAACCAACAAGCTTTATATAGCAGGTTTCTTGCTAATTCAATCTTCATTGCCATATCAGCAAGTTTAAAAGCATTAATCTGAAATTTAGATATTGGTTTTCCAAATTGCTTTCTTTCTTGAGCATATTGTAATGCTGCCTCATAAGCTCCTTGCGCTGCGCCTAAGCCCATAGCTGCAATGCTTAAACGTCCGTTGTCAAGTGTTGATAACATGATTTTTGAACCTTCGCCAATACTACCTAATAGCATAGTTTCATCTACCAAGCAATCATCAAAATAAAGTTCTGCTGTATCAGAAGCGCGCCACATCATTTTATTGTGCATTGCTTTCTGAGTAAATCCCTCAACATCTTTATCTACAATAATACAGGTATATTCCTTTTTTCCATCATTATGAATTTTAGTAACAGCTTGCACTGTGCTTCCTAAATTATAATCATTTGATGCATTGGTAATAAAAATTTTAGAACCATTAATCATCCATTTACCATTTTCCAGTTTTGCAACTGTTTTTGTGCCTCTAGAGTCAGATCCGGCTTCTGGTTCTGTAAGACCAAAACCCCATAAACCTTTTCCAGAACAAAGTTTTGGTAGGTACTTAAGCTTTTGTTCTTCAGTTCCATAATAGTATATAGGACCAATTCCCAAGGAATTATGAGCAGCTAATGTTGCGGCCTGCGAACCGTCAACACGAGCCAATTCTTCCACTGCTATTATATATGATAAAGTATCCATTCCTTGCCCGCCATACTTTTCTGGTAAATACATTCCAAAAAGGCCTAGTTCACCCATTTTCTCTGTTAAGTCATAAGAAAACTCAGCCTTTTCATCTAGCTCTTGTGCAATTGGTTTAATCTCCCTTTCTGCAAAATCTCTAACTGTTTGCCTAATTAAGTTTTGTTCTTCTGTTAAATCAAAATTCATATGTGTTTTGTGTTTGTGTTTTTTTTCTATTCTTCTTCTTCTTCTATCAATTCTTCAAGAAAAAGTAGTATTGTATTTCCATCTACCATTTCGCCCTCAGAAGTGTTTATCTTCTCTACAATTCCATCTCTAGGTGATGTTATGCTATTTTCCATCTTCATAGCTTCTACAATGAGTAAACTCTCTCCTTTGCTTACGCTATCTCCCACAGATACTTTAATTTTCAACACTTTACCTGGCATTGGTGATTTAACACTATTACCCGATACTGTATCTGATTCATCAATAAAGAAGTCAGTATCATAAAGTAAATCGCTTCTTTTTAAAACAAATTTATTTCCTTGAAAACTTAGTATACTACCATTTTCTTTATCATCTGATATATGCATATATTGACATAATCCATCAATATTTACACGAATATAATCATGCCTAATTTCCTTCAAATGACATTCTAAATTTTTACCATCAATTTGTAACTTATAATAATTAATATCAGATTCAATTAGCTCTATTGCATATTCTTTCTCTTTAAGCTCCACTTTAAATTGCTGATTACTTCTCCAATACCCAATATTATCCCAAATATTTAATGTATCTGAACTACGAGTATTATTAAAGTTATAAATTAAGTAAGACGCTATAATATGCTTAATATCAATATCATCAATTCTAGTCTGAATATCGCCAACAAGCATTGGTAAATTATCATCACAAAACTTTGTACTTATATTATTAGTAGTAAAAGCTGATGACTGTAGCATTGCTATTAGAAAAGGAATATTAGTATTTATTCCATTAATTATATAATTTTTAAGTGCTTTTTTAAGCCTTTCATTTGCTATATCTCTACTTTCGCCATAGGCTATAAGTTTACTTATCATTGGGTCAAAGAAGCTATGAATAGTTGTAGGAGAGTCTATGGCAGCATCAATTCTTAAATTACTGCCTACAGGTTCTAGATAATAGCTTATATCTCCTGGCGAAGGTCTAAAATCATTCTCAGGCTCTTCAGCATAAATCCTAGCTTCAATAGCATGTCCATTTTGCTTTATATCTTCTTGCTTAAATGATAATTCATTGCCAGCAGCAACAAGTATTTGTTCTCTTACAAGGTCAATACCTGTTACTAGTTCAGTAACTGGGTGCTCTACTTGTATGCGTGTATTCATTTCTAAAAAATAGAAATTCATATTTTTATCAACAAGAAACTCTATCGTTCCAGCGCTATCATAATCAATTGCCTTAGCAATATCAACAGCTGCTTTACCCATTTTTTCTCTTGTTTCTTGGTTTAGAGTCGGAGAAGGACTTTCTTCAATTATCTTTTGGTATCTACGCTGAATAGAACATTCTCTTTCGTATAGATGTACAACATTACCGCTTTTATCTCCTAAAATCTGGATTTCTATATGACGAGGATTTTCAATAAATTGTTCAATAAATACCTCATCATCACCAAAATACGATAACGCCTCTCTGCTAGTACTTTCAATAGTTTCTTCGAGTTCATCAAGGTGGTTAATTATACGCATACCTTTTCCACCACCGCCAGAAGCTGCTTTAACAAGTATTGGTAATGGTATTTTGCTAGCAGCTTCTTTTAACTCCTCAATAGTACCTGTAGCTCCAATTGTCATAGGAACACCAAGCTCGGTAACAAAGGCTCTTGATTGTACTTTATTCCCCATTAATTCAATTGCTTTTGTAGAAGGGCCAATAAATGATATGCCAGCATTAGCGCATGCTTTAACAAGTACAGGGCTTTCCGAAAGAAATCCATAACCAGGATGTATTGCTTCACAATTAGATTGCTGTGCGATACTAATAATCTTGTCAACATTTAGGTATGAATCTGCTAATTCTTGTTCGCCAATAAAGTATGCCTCATCAGCTATTTTAGTATGTAAAGCATCAGAGTCAGGCGTAGAATATACCGCCACTGTGCCAATTCCCATAGTATTAGCAGCTTTGATAATCCTCACAGCAATTTCACCACGATTTGCAATTAGTATCTTATTAAATATCTTCATTTTGTTGTGTTTGTAGTATTAGTAGCTATTATTGCTTTACCCAATTAGGCTTACGCTTTTCTAAAAAAGCAGACATTCCTTCTTGTCCTTCTTCCGAAGCTCTTATATCTGCTATCATTTTGGCAGTATATCCTATGGCTTCATCTAAATTCAAATTATTGTTTATTTCATAAAGCAAGTTCTTGCAATGGTCAATTGCCTTTGGTCCACTAGTGCGTAGTAAGGAAATTAATTCATCAACATGTTCTTCCATTTTGTCAGCAGACATTGATTTATTAACTAGTTTGTGATATTCAGCCTCTGGGCCTTTAAAGCGTTTGCCTGTAAGCATTAGTTCCTTGCTTCCATATTCAGATACACGCTTATTCACATACGGTGAAATACAAGCTGGTACTATTCCTATTTTAACTTCACTTAGCGAAAAGGTTGTATTGTCATCAGCAAAAGCAAAATCGCATGCTGCTAATAACCCATTAGCACCACCAATTGCAGCGCCGTGTACCATAGCTATTGTTGGTTTTGGGCATGTATATATTTTATGAAAACATATAGATAAATTTAAACTCTCCTTATAATTATCTTCGTAAGAATATTTTGCAACATTGCGCATCCAATTTAGATCAGCTCCAGCACAAAATGATTTTCCTCTACCTCTAATAATTATAGCTCTTACTGTTTCTGTTTCTTTTGAAGAAGATATTTCATCAAATACTTCAATAAGCTCCGATATCATTACCTCATTAAAAGCATTATGTATTTCAGGTCTATTGAGCCAAATTGTACCTACATCATTATTCAGCTCTAATTCTATTGTTTTATATATGTTCATATTTTAAATTATTCAATTTTATATTGTTTTAATTATTCAATTTTGCAAAATACACCATTCCTTCATTACACCATTATTTCAATAATTTCTACATTCTAAATATTCCGTATTCTGTTTTTTCAAATGGCTTATTAAGAGAAGCAGCTATTCCCATAGCTATTACCTTTCGGGTATCTACAGGGTCAATTATTCCATCATCCCAAATATGGCTTGTGCTAAAATACGCACTACCTTCATGTTCGTACTTATCAAGAATACTTTTACGAAGTTTTTCCATTTCTTCGGTATCTACTTCCTGACCTCTAGCTTTCATTTGTTCTTCTTTCACTTGAATAAGAACTCCCGCAGCTTGCTCACCACCCATAACAGATATTTTTGCATTTGGCCACATGAATAGTAAACGTGGATCGTAGGCTCTACCAGCCATAGCATAATTTCCTGCTCCAAAAGAACCACCAAACACTACAGTGAATTTTGGCACATTTGCATTTGCAACAGCATGAACAAATTTAGCTCCATCGCGTGCAATTCCTTTATGCTCATATTCTTTACCAACAATAAACCCAGTAATATTTTGTAAGAAAAGAATAGGAATATTTCTTTTGCTACATAATTCAACAAAATGTGCACCCTTTAGCGCAGTTTCTGAAAATAAAACACCATTACTAGCAATTATACCAATAGGCATACCCATAATGTGAGCAAAACCGGTTACAATAGTTGGTGCATATCTTGCTTTAAACTCCTGAAAACGGCTGCCATCAACCATTCTAGCAATTATTTCATGTGAATCAACAGGTTTTCTAAGATCTATTGGTGCAATACCGTAAAGCTCTTTAGGGTCGTAATATGGCTCCTCGGGCTCCTTAATATCTATTATTTGTTTTTCCTTATATTCTAAAGTCTCAAATATATTTCTGCAAATTTGTAAGGCGTGCTTATCATCATTTGCCATATGGTCAGCAACACCAGAAATGCTAGTATGAACATTGGCTCCACCTAATTCTTCAGCAGTAACCTCTTCGCCAGTAGCAGCTTTTACAAGTGGGGGACCCCCAATAAATATAGTTCCTTGCTCTTTAACGATTATAGTTTCATCGCTCATAGCAGGAACATAAGCGCCTCCAGCGGTGCAACTACCCATAACAATCGCTATTTGAGGGATTCCCGCTGCAGACATTCTAGCTTGATTATAAAAGAATCTTCCAAAATCAAATCTATCAGGAAATACTTTTGCTTGGTCTGGAAGAAAAACCCCACCAGAGTCAACCATATATACACAAGGCAAATGGTTTTCCATTGCAATTTCCTGTGCTCGTACATGCTTTTTAATTGTTTCTTTGATATATGTTCCGCCTTTTACCGTAGCATCATTTGCTATAATAAGGCTCTCTTTTCCATGGATTACGCCAATACCTGTAATAATTCCTGCTGATGGAAACTGATTATCATACTTGCCATATGCGGCCATTGTAGATAATTCTAAGAAAGGTGTATTGGGGTCTATTAATAAGTCTATGCGCTCGCGTGCTAATAATTTTCCACGCTTTTTGTGCTTTTCTACTGCTCGTGGTGAACTGCCATTTATGACTTCTTTGCGTTTTTGTCGGTATTCGTCAAGTATTTTTTGGAAATTATCTTGATTCTGTTTGAACTCCGCTGATTTTGTATCAATTTTAGATTCTATCCGGTACAAAATATTGTTAGTTTTAAATGTTATAATAATAAAGTGAACTATAATTCTATTAATAGATATTAAAACAATACTCAAAATTTATAGTAAGATTTCTTGTGTGTTTTTAATGCTTCTCAATAGAGATATCTATAACTTGTTTAATTCCAAGATTAGATGCTCAAAATTATGAAAAAAAACGCATATTTTTACAAGGTTTTTACTGAGTTAAATCATATTTAAAACTTATTGGAATGCTTTTAAATTATAAGCTAAACAAACTTTTATATTTCTTGGGAGATTTGAATATTTTTTTATATTTATTTATCTCCAAAGATATAAATAGGGCTAATTGATTATTATCTTTTTAACTATGTTGAAAACCTTATTAATAATTATATCAGAATAATAGCTGTAATTCATTATAAGTGTATATTTTAGCCAAATATGGTATCAAGTAGAAATAAGAGGAAAAAATTTAAAAAAATAACATTTAAGTTATCAATTAGTGAGTACAACTATTTGAAAACTTGTGCTATGCTTGATGAAACTACTAATAATAAGTTAATAAAAACATATCTGCGCGAAGGGTTTAAAAACATGAAAAGTAGGGTAGAGGAATGGGAAAAGCAAAAGCAACCCGATAATCAGCTCGATTTATTTGATTGGTTTAAAGAGCCAGAATTAGAGCAAAGCTCAATGCTTGCTGATGATGAATTTTTGGATTACTCAAAAAGTAAAAAATAAATGGCTAAAAGATTTCATATTGACACATTGGATAGGCGTATTTTGGGTATTCTAGCTAAAGAAGTGCGCATTCCGTATACAGAAATAGCTCGCCTTTGTAATGTAACGGCCTCAGCTATCCACCAAAGGGTTCAAAAGTTACATGAAAACAATATTCTTGACTCTAAAACTTTCCGTGTGGACCCACAAGCAATAGATTATTTGGCACTTGCTTATGTTGGGGTACAGATAAACCTTGTGAAACAGAAAACTCACCAAGAGGTATTTGAGCATATTAAAAATATACCAGAAGTAGTAGAATGTCATAATGTTACAGGAAAGTATTCTTTTCTTCTTAAAATATATGCTCATACAAATGAACATCTTAAACAACTATTGGTGGAGAATCTACAATCGATAGTTGAAGTAGTAGGCACTGAAACCTTCATATCCCTTGAAGAAGGATTTAGTAGAAGTTTGCCTGTTGAGTAGTTATATTTATTCTTTTTAGTTATCCAAGCCTTTTGCTAATTCATAAATCTGCAATTTTTCAATCTTATCGTTGTTAATCTCAAATTTTATTGCAGTACTTATTTTATGAAAACCACTTCTACCTGCGGCACCTGGGTTTATATGTAGCAAATTATGGTTTTTATCGAATATTACTTTTAGAATATGCGAATGTCCTGATATGAATAATTGCGGCTTCTCTGTAAGCATTAATTTCTTAATTCTACTTTGGTATTTGTTGGGATAGCCACCAATATGAGTCATTAGCACTTTTACTTTATCAATATTAAAAATCAAATTCTCAGGCATATCTGCATGAAAACCAGGGCCGTCAATATTTCCATAAACGCCTCTAATTACAGGTGTTATTTCTCTTAATGATTGTAATACTGATATATCACCCCAGTCTCCAGCATGCCATATTTCGTCACAATCTTTAAAGAAATTTTTTATGCCTTCTTTTAATACAGAGTGGGTGTCCGAAAGTAAACCTATAATCATATAATTAGTAAATTACTTTTTTTTAGGAGTATATCCTAGTTTACTACCAACCGCAAGCATTTTATTGAATGCAGCTTCATAATTATTTTCAATCTCACCATCAATAATAGCTTCTCTTATGGCAGTTTTAATATCACCTATTGCACGGCATGGTGTTATGTCAAAAGTCTTCATTATCACATCACCATCAATTGGAGGCTGCCAATTACGTAGCTTATCTTTTTCTTCTAATTCAATTATTTTTACCTGAACTTGTTCAAAATTTCTATGATATTGCTTTACTTTCTTTTCATTTTTAGAAGTAATATCAGCATGGCATAGAGTCATTAAGTCGTCAATGCTATCACTAGCCTCAAAAAGTAATCTTCGTATTGCAGAGTCGGTAACAGTATTCTCTACCAGCGATATAGGGCGTAGGTGTAATCTTACCAAGTTCTGTACATAACGCATTTTTTCATTCATAGGTAGTTTAAACCTATTAAATAAAATTGGCACCATCTTGGAGCCAACAAACTCATGTCCATGGAAAGTCCATCCTATACTTTTAATAAATCTTTTGGTAGGAGCTTTGCCTATATCATGAAGTATTGCTGCCCAACGTAAGTATAAATTATTTGTATGTAAACTAATATTATCAAGCACCTCCAAAGTATGGTAAAAGTTATCTTTATGAGATTTTCCTTCACGAGTTTCTATTCCTTTTAATGCCGTAAACTCTGGAAAAATAATATCTAAGATACCAGCTTCATCAAGCAAATTGAACCCATAAGAAGGTTCAGGAGAGAGGATTATTTTATTAAGCTCTGTTGTAATTCTTTCAGTACTAATTATTTCCAAGCGATCTTTATTTCTAGCAATAGCATCAAAAGTTTCTTTTTCTATGGTGAAATTCAACTGTGTTGCAAACCTTATAGCCCTTAGCATTCTCAAGGGGTCATCAGAGAATGTAATGTCAGCATCGAGAGGTGTTTTTATGATTCTATTTTCTAAGTCGCTTATTCCTCCAAAAGGATCAATAATATCAAATTTTTGAGGTTCAGTAATTTCAATAGCCATTGCATTGATTGTAAAGTCACGCCTTTCTTGGTCATCTTGCAAACTACCATCTTCAATAATGGGTTTACGAGAATCTCTACGGTACGATTCTTTTCTAGCACCAACAAATTCCAGCTCTATACTTTCATTCTTATCTTTGAACTTAACCATAGCCGTACCAAAATTCTTAAAAATGGCAAGATGTGCTTTGAGTTTCTTTGCAACATCTTCAGCAACTGCAATACCAGAGCCTTCTACTACAAAATCCATATCGGTAGATTCACGAAATAGAAGCATATCACGTACCCATCCACCAATTATAAAAACTCTAAGATCTAGACTATTAGCGCTTTTACATATCTGTCTGATATATTTTTTATTGAGAACTTCCTCTGTATTTTTATTAATTTTCATTATTGCAAAAATATTCTTTTTGATTATACATTGCTAATAAAAATGAAAATAATTATTATTTTTTATTTGCTGCTAATTATAAAACTATATGCAATAACGTAATAGCAATGCATTTTTATATTATTTTTGACAATGAAATAAATAATAGTACTATGGCAAAGCAGCAAAAGTCTTATATCAAAATGGCACAGTCGGTGCAAATAATGCCTCAAGAGGAATTACTGATGGTTAAAAAAGATTCTAAAAGCATAAACATTGGAATTCCTAAAGAGACTGTACTTCAAGAGAAAAGAGTAGCGTTAGTTCCTTCTGCTGTATCAATGCTTGTGGTGAATAATATTGAAGTTATTGTTGAAAAAGACGCTGGTTTAAAAGCAAATTTTACAAATGAAGAATATGCCAATGCTGGGGCTATCATTGTAGATTCAGCTATGGAAGTGTATCAATGCGATATAATTCTAAAAATTGCTCCTGCTACCATTGAGGAAATATATATGTTGAAGAAAAAGGTGATTATTATTTCTGCTTTACATGAAAGAGTTCAAAATAAAGAATATTATAAAGCTCTTATGAATAAAGGAATAACTGCATTATCTTATGAGCATATAAAAAATAATACCAATGAGCATCCAATATTACATTCCATATCAGAAATTGTAGGTTCAACTTCCATATTGATTGCCTCCAGTTATCTTTCTGATTCGGAGTGGGGACGTGGTAAAATGCTTGGAGGTTTTATAGGTATTAATCCTTCAGAAATAGTAATTTTAGGCTCAGGAACAATTGCTGAAGCTGCTACCAAAACAGCCTTGGGACTGGGTGCTCTAGTTAAGGTGTTTGATAATTCAATTTCTAATATTCGCCGTTTACAATCCAATATTGGAGTATCTATTTATTCTTCTATTATTCTTCCTGATGTACTATCAAAAGCTCTTAAAACTGCAGATGTGGTTATTGGAGCAATGGATGTAATAAATAATAATGCTCCGGCTATTGTTACTGAAGATATGGTGAAAAACATGAAAGAAGGTTCTGTAATTGTGGATATAAGCATTGATAAAGGCGGTTGTATTGAAACTTCGAAGGTTACTAATCACATTAATCCTGTATATAAAAAACATGGTGTAACTCATTACTGTGTTCCAAACATTTCATCACGAACGCCACATACTTCTTCATATGCTCTGAGTAATTATTTCGCACCATTTATACTGCGTTTGCATGACGGAGGTGGTATTAATCAACTTATTGTAAATGATTCGGGCGTTAGAAATGGCATTTATATTTATAATGGCAAAATTACTTTCCGTAGCATTGCCGAAAAGTACGATATTAGATACCAAGATTTGAGTTTGATGATAGCAGCTTTTATGTAGGGAATAATAATTAGTACTCTATATTAAATTCAGAATTTTTCCAATCTATAAATGGTTGAGTTTTATTATTTAAATCAATTATTTCTGTTAGTATACTACGCTTTGAATAATCAAGTTCTATTTCATCATAAATAAAAGAATCATCGAATCCGGCATCTGCAGCATCATGTTTATTTGCAGCAAAATACAAACCTTTAATACGCGCCCAATAAATTGCTCCCAAACACATAGGGCAGGGTTCGCAGCTAGAATATATTTCACAACCATCCAACTGAAATGAGCCTAATTTCTCACAGGCATTTCTTATTGCAGTAACCTCTGCATGAGCTGTTGGGTCATTATTTGTAGTTACATTATTTACTCCTGTAGCTATAATTTCCCCATCTTTCACTATTATAGCTCCAAAAGGACCACCATTGCCACTCTTTACATTTTTACTTGCTAGTTCTATGGCTTTTGAAAGAAATTTTTCTTTAGAATTCATTTTAATACTTTGCTAATAGTATAAAAGACTCACTAACACAATCAATGAGTTAGTGAGTCAAGTTTACTATATTATTTTTTGATAAATTTAAGGCTAGTGTTAGTGTCGCTTGATTTTAGATTTATCAAATACATACCAGGACTCATATTACTAATATCAATTTCTACAATTGATTTTCCTATTGAAATTGTAGAATTATACACCAATAATCCTATGGAATTATATATTTCCATTTCTTTATATTTTTTATCAGCATTAATTTCGATACTAAATATTCCATTATTAGGATTAGGATATATTTTACTAATCAAATCCTCTTCAATCTCGTTAATAGATGTTGCTAAATTAATGGTTACAGTTTTTGTAAGAGCAAGAACACCACACCCATTATCTACAGTTAGCTCTACGTTATAAGTGCCATTATTAAGATATAAGTGAGTAGGATTTTGCTTATTACTAGTAGCTTGATCGCCATAATTCCAATGTGCAATACCATTATTTACAGTATTATTAGTAAAATCTACATAAGGATCATTATTTGTTATTGCAAAATCTACAATTGGAGTTGCTGAATTTATAAAAGCATTAACTTCTATTCTATCGCTAATACATGCATTTTCTTGAACTATCCAATTATAGAAATAATAGTAATAGCTCGTAGCGTTGCTACTGGCACTACTCTTTGTAATACTCAGTATGCCAGGTATATTATAAGGATATGATACATTGCTATTATGACGCCACATATTAGTTCCTGTAAGCATTAGATTAGTAGCTATTGGTAAATCAAAATCCAATTCAACAGTATTCCATCCAGAGGCTACTGTTACAGTCTTGGATTCTAAAGTTGTTCCGCTAGCATTCTGAAGTTTAATAGTTCTAGACCCTGCAGAGGTAACATATACATCTACGCTTTTGAGTGAAGACGCTTTAAATACATCAAAAATTAGTGATTGCTCATAAGTTAATATGCCACCATTATTTGCAACAGCATTCATTCCTCCAGTTTGTGGCAGTTTTTCTACAGAATTCTCTACCCAATATGCCGTACTTTGTGTTAGGTTAGGAGTTGTAAATACAGCTCCTGTATCAAGTACAGTATTTGAAGTTTGACTATCATACCATTTAAGTAAACCATTGCCCGAAGCTGTAAGCTGTACAACACCTGTTGCACATTGAGCTACTGAATTTGCAATTGGTGATAATGGCATGTTTACTTTTATATAATTGCTTTTTGTTATATTATTAAAACCATAAGCATTTGTGGTAGTTAGACTTACTGTATATATTCCATTTTGTGTATATGAATGACTTGGGTTTTGTGCAGAGGATGTATTTCCATCACCAAAATCCCAGCTAAAACTAGTAGGTCCATTCTGACTAATATTTGTGAAGTTTACAATACCTGTACAACTACTTGTATCATTTGCTTCAAATTCGCTAATAGGAGCCACAGCAGTGAAAGTACATTGCCAGCTAGCAACAAAGCCTGATTCATTTACCATTACATCAGTTTGCTCCAATATTGTTATGGTGCCACTATTTGCAGTTATAGTTCCTCCATTAGGTAATGTATTACCATCATAAGACCCTATTAGTGGAGAGCTTGTATTTGGTCCATCATATATTTTTAAATAATCGTAACCAGATTCAAAATCGAACTGAGTAAATGTAAGTACAACAGAATTTGCACCCACAGGAGCTATTGTGGTTATTACATTCATATTATCAGAATAATTGGAGCTGCCACCATCATCGTAAAGCACTCCACTACATGATGTTAATAATTGAGTACCAGAACTAGGCATATACGAAATACATGGATTTATAGTATCTACAGATATAAAATTATCCTTAATAATAGTATCAGAACCACAGCTTCCACCTTCAGTAATTAGAGTTACAACAAAATTGCCAAAACTAGTATAATCATGTGTGGGGTTATAATCTGTACTTGTATTTCCATCACCAAAATTCCATAAATAGTTCATGCCATTATTACTCATATTTATAAAATTCACAGTGGCATTGGGTTGACAATAGTTTTTAGTTTCTGCATCGAAATCAGCCTGTACACCTGCTTGATATTGCGCCCCAATACCAGCTGCATAAAATGCATTAGTAGTAGTTTCAACAGGGGTAGAGCATGGACCATACAAATCAATTGCAGATTTTATAAAATAGTATCTAGCATCAGCATATTGAGATGTATTTGTAAGATATACAGTTAATGCTCTAAATGCAATTGCACCAGCAGTATCAATTCCTGTTCCGGCTACATTATATACATCATTATGATCGTTAGTACCGCTATCACCATCACTCATTAGGTAATAAATAAAGTTTAAAACACCACTATTTGTATGTACACCGCCATTATCTGCTGTGCCTAAATAGTAGTTCGTTCCTAAGTATGTATCAGGGTCACCTTTGGATTGCGGATCAGACATAGAGCGCATTGGCACACCAATATCCTCACCCATATCCCAATTTGCGGTGGCTGGTTTTGCATAAAATTCAATTGATGTTCCAAAAATATCGCTAAAAGCCTCATTCATAGCCCCTGATTCATCTACATAGTCTAAATTTGCGGTGAAAGAGGTAAGACCATGAGATATTTCATGTCCTACAATATCTAGTGCAACCAAAGGATCCCAAGTAGAATTACCATCACCAAATGTCATAAATTGTCCATTCCAAAATGCATTAGCATAATTTGTGCTATAATGTACATAGGAAACTAATTTAAACCCATTACCATCAATACTATTTCGGTTATGCTTATTAAAATAATAATCATAAGTCATTTCCATGCCCCAATGTGCATCAGTTGCAATTTCATCTTGCTGAGTATTTACATTATTCCAATAGTTATCAGTATCAGTAAAATCAACTGCTCCACCATAAGAAGTTGCATTGTTTAGGTCATAAGTTTCTATTCCCAAACCTCTGCCACTCTCACGCAAACGATAAGTACCATTATAAGAGTCTGTAACTATATTTTGAGTACCACTATATTTTGTTAATGCAGAGCCAATAACATCTGCATTATGTATAGTTTTGTTTATAAATAGGATATCTCCATTCTGTGCATCAACATAAACATCCTGGCGACTCATAGGGTTATGAGCGTAGATATCAAATACGTATGCAAGCCTGTATTCATTATTGTTTTTTATTATCTCATATTCTGCAATAGGCTTGAAACTTGTTACTTTTCCTTCTGTAAAATTTTGAATAAATTTATTCTCAGAATCAATTTCCCATTTATACGTTTGAGCACCAATTTTATTCACAGCATATTGTAATGCCATGGTTTCGGTAATTGCTTTTGAATAATTCCCTTGTGCAGAGAGTTGAATGATTCCATTAATAGCAAAAACCATATTATCTTTAATATGTGCTATTATCATGGCATCATGCACAGGATAATTATCTACAGTAAGTTTATACCTAATATGGGTTTGGCTTAACTTATCTGTTAGTTGGTTTATTTCTAATAGCCCTATATTATCATCTAATTTATAATTACGTTTTATCCATTCAGGAAGATTCTTTTCTGAAATTCTATTTTTTGCGTCAAATAATACATAGTCTATTTGATTAGTAGCTATGTTAATATGGACTTCCTTAGCGCCATTAACTAAGTTCTTTGCTTTTGTTCCAGTATATGTCTGTGAAAATAAGTTGGTCCATATTAGCGATGTAATAAGGATTAATAGTAGTTGTTTTCTCATTTAAGTGTGTTTATTTGTGTGGCACAAAGATAAAAAATATAGTGAAACTGCTATAAATTAATATATAATATTTCATTTGTTTTTCAATAAAAAAAACAAAGCTCTCGAGAAAAAACCAATTTCTCGAGAGCAAAACACAAACCATGGTAAGTTGTTGTTACCATATAAAACAAATTTCTTATAACAGTATAGAACTACTGTTATTTGAAAAACAAAGATACTATAACAATTATTCAAAATGTACAATAAAAATATAGTCAAAGTACTGTTTTAAGGTGATAAATCGCAATTCAAATTATAGAGAATATATATTTCATTTTATTTATTTACTATTTATATCACTTACTATCAGCTTATAATAAACATATAGTAGTAGTTTTTAACAAATATTATGGATTATTAGGTACTATGTGTTGCATAGTACTAAAAAAAGACTTTACTTTGCAGCGCAATAACTCAGAAATGGGAGTGAGGAAATTAATCTCATTTTGATTATTCATAAACTACTAATACAATTTAATATGAATATAGAAAAAACAAAAGCTCAGATGAAGAAAGGTGTTCTTGAGATGGTTATACTTAGTATAATTACAAAAAAGGAAGCCTATGCATCTGATATAATTTCTCAACTCAAAGAAGCTAAGCTTCTAGTTGTTGAAGGTACACTTTATCCATTGCTTACCAGGCTTAAGAACGAAGGTCTGCTTGAATATCGTTGGGAAGAGTCAAAATCAGGCCCACCGCGCAAGTATTATACAATTACAGAATTAGGAAAAAATACTTTTAAGCAGTTGCTAGAAGGCTGGACTGAGATGTCGAAATCAATACAAACACTAATAAAAAAATAATAACAAAGAAAATACATAAAGATGAAAAACAATATACGAGTAAATATTAATGGCGTAATTTTTAATATCGATGATGATGCGCATAATTTATTGCAATCCTACCTAGATAGATTAAGATATCATTTTGGTAATGGCAGAAGCGCTGATGAAATTATTTCAGATATTGAATCACGAATAGCTGAAATGTTTGTTGAGAAAAATGGTGATGAAGCTGTTGTTGATAAAGCTTTAGTAGAATCTGTGATACAAATTATGGGTGAGCCAAGTGAGTTTTCTGATGAAGAAGAATCACAAACATACAGCGAGCAAACATACACTACTACTGGTGGTAGAATAAAGAGAAAGCTATATCGTGATCCAGATAATAAAGTGGTAGGCGGAGTAGCAGGTGGTTTGTCTGCATATTTTGATATTGATACAATATGGATAAGGTTAGCATTTGTATTTCTTACTATATTTGGAATGAGTATACTTGTTTATATTATTCTTTGGATTGTAATACCAATTGCCAATACAACTACGCAAAAACTAGAGATGCGTGGCGAGGAAGTTACTCTTGAAAATATAAAACGTACCATTAAGAAAGAGTATGATGATATTGCTGACAGCCTAAATGATATGAAGGATAAGCACTTTAGTAAAAAAAAAGGAGAGCTAACAATATTTGAGAAAGTTGCTCATGTGATAATTAGGATTTTAGAAGGTTTTATAAAGTTCATTGGTACATTTATAGGAATTATATTTGCTTTTGTAGCATTAATTCTAATAATTGCTTTAGTACCTACTTTTATTGGAGGAGGAGCGTTATTATTTACTCTAATACCTAGTATTACTGTATTCTCTTTAACAGAGTTCCTTAATGTTTTTTCAAGCAATTCGGCAGAAATAAGCATGATTGTAAACTCTCTAACAATGGTTATGATTATTCCTTTGATTGCGGTGGTATACCAAGGAATTAAACTAATATTTGGAATAAAGTATAAGAATAAAATAATAGGTGTAACATTATTTACCATATGGCTAGTATCGCTTGTAATATTTGTATTTAGCGTTGCCCGCTCAGCTAACGATTTTCATAGAGAGGCCGAACTTAGCCATTTTATAGAACTAGAAAATACTAATAGTGATACATTATATATTGAACTAGCAAATTCTAATTCTGACATTGCTTATCCACTAATAAACTCTATGAATGGACAATACTTATTCTGCGCCACAGATAGTATGTATTATATAAACCCTAGTATTGAAACCAGAATAATAAATTCTAAAGAGGAACTTAGCATCGAATTGGTTCGCATTTCGCATGGTAGCAGTTATAGAATGGCTCAAAATAATGCTAAGAAAATTAATTATGGTTATGCACAAATGGATAGCCTTATTACACTCGAAGCTTTCTGTAGTTATCCTAAAGATAATCAATTCAGAGGGCAGCATATGGAAATTATAATTAGAATTCCTGAAGGCAAAAGCGTTCAATTTGTTAATTCTATGGAGAACACTACTATGTTTGACTTAGATTTATGTAAAGATAAAAAAAGTGGTTTTGTTTTTATTGATAGTTATAATGATAGAATTATTATAAATAAAAACGGGAAGGAATTTGAAATTCATGATAATAACATTGAAATTGAATAAATATTATTTAGATATTTGATAGAAAGGCTACTAAATTATATTTTAGTAGCCTTTCTTTTGTGAAATAGGCCTATGCTTAGCACAAACTATTTTTAAGTATAATAAAACGGCAATGTTTGCATTCATACATGCCTTTTTTAATTAAATCGTATAAAACTATAATAATCAGCGTCTAAAAA
>JAGLDA010000152.1 GCA_023145955.1 Bacteroidales bacterium | reverse complement strand
TTATTACCCCTAGTATTAAATCGACTAATTTCAAGCGTATATTAAATATGTTGATAGATAATAGCTTAGAATAATTTCTTTTTCAGTATTCTATATTAGCCATAATATCAATTTATTAAGTGTCACTATTAATTGACGCTTGAAAAACGGTCATATACTCAGCATAAAAACAATAATTAAAGCCTTTAATTACAATATGTTAATAAGTAGTGTTGAATTGTTGATAATATACATGTTAAATACTCAGCAACTGACAAATTAATACACGAATTAAGCCTTAAGAATATTATCTTTGCACTTTCAAAAAACGGCCTTTTATTTAGCCATATTAATTAAACATATTAATAAATAATTATGATTAATTTTTTTCAGAATAAGGATTTATATTTTGTAATACAATCAGATACTGAATTAACATCAAGTGATATTCATAAGCTAGGATGGTTATTGGGAAAGGCTGATTATATTGAATCAAATGGTATTGAAGGCGCATATGTGGGTCCTCGAAAAGAAATGATTACTCCTTGGAGTACCAATGCTGTGGAGATAACAAAGAATATGGGTATCGAAGGTCTTAATAGGATTGAAGAATTTAAAAAAGAAGACTCTGAAAATCCTGATTATGATTCAATGCTACAATCTGTATATAATAATCCTTCGCAGGATGTTTTTCATATTGGAGTAGAAGCAGAGCCCATAAGGTTTATAAACGATTTGCATACTTATAATAAATCAGAGGGATTGGCACTTAGCGATGACGAGATAGAATATTTAGAGGATGTAGCTAAGCAAATTGGTCGTGAGCTTACAGATAGTGAGATATATGGCTTTGCTCAAGTAAATAGTGAGCACTGTCGTCATAAAATATTTAATGGTTCATTTATTATAGATGGAAAGGAAATGCCAAATTCTCTTTTCAGTATGATAAAGCTAACCGCCAAAGAGCATCCTAATACAATTGTATCGGCATATAAGGATAATGTTGCCTTTATTGAAGGTCCTGATGCTGAGCAGTTTGCTCCAAAGAGCCAAGATAAGGCAGATTTTTTTGAAATAACTCCCATTAAAAGTATAATTAGCTTAAAAGCTGAAACTCATAATTTCCCAACAACGGTTGAGCCATTTAATGGTGCAGCTACTGGTTCTGGTGGCGAAATTAGAGACCGTATGGCAGGAGGTAAGGGTAGTGTTCCTTTAGCTGGAACTGCTGTTTATATGACTTCATACCCACGCCATTATGGCGAGCAAAGAGATTGGGAAAAGACTATTGAAGAGCGTAATTGGCTATATCAATCGCCATTAGAAATTCTTATAAAAGCATCGAATGGTGCTTCCGATTTTGGAAATAAATTTGGTCAGCCATTAATTAATGGTAGCTTATTTACTTTTGAGCATTTTGAAGAAAGCCGTAAGTATGGTTTTGATAAAGTTATTATGCAAGCAGGAGGTATTGGCTATGGTCGTGCCGAAGATGCTCAGAAAGATATTCCTGAAGTTGGTGATAAAATAGTTGTAATGGGTGGTGATAACTACCGTATTGGAATGGGCGGTGGAGCTGTTTCGTCAGTAGCTACTGGAGAGTTTGCCTCCGGTGTTGAGTTAAATGCTGTTCAGCGTTCAAATCCTGAAATGCAAAAAAGAGTTCAGAATGTGGTAAGAGCCATGACTGAATTATCACATAATACAATTATATCAATACATGATCATGGGGCAGGAGGTCACTTAAATTCTTTATCGGAATTAGTGGAAGCTACTGGTGGTGTTATCAAATTGGATAAACTTCCGGTGGGTGACCCTACACTTTCGGCTAAAGAAATTATTGGTAATGAGTCGCAAGAAAGAATGGGCTTAATTATTAAGGCAAAGGATGTTGAGCTTATGCGACGAATTTCGGAACGTGAGAGAGCTCCTTTTTATGTAGTTGGTGAGGTAACAGGTGATATGCGCTTTGCTTTCGAAAGTGAAGATGGGCAAAATCCTATGGATTTAGACTTAGCATATTTATTCGGGAAACCACCTAAAACTGTTCTTGTTGATGAGACTATTGTTACAAAATTCTCTGAATTGAAATTCAATAATGATCAAATAAGAGAAAATATAGAGAAAGTGCTAAGCATAGAGGCTGTGGCTTGTAAGGATTGGTTAACTAATAAAGTTGATAGATCGGTTAGTGGCCGTGTGGCAAAACAGCAATGTGCTGGTACTATACAACTACCATTGAATAATGCTGGTGTTATGGCTATTGATTTTCAAGGAAAAGAGGGTATTGCTACTAGCTTAGGGCATGCGCCTGCTGCTGCTCTTATTGATGAGCAAAAGGGCTCTAGATTGGCAATTGCTGAATCTCTTACCAATATTGTATGGTCGCCTCTTAAAGACGGAATTAAGTCACTATCACTAAGTGCAAACTGGATGTGGCCTGCAAAAAATACTGGCGAAAATGCTCGCCTTTATAATGCTGTGGAAGCAGTAAGTGATTTTGCCATTGAGTTAGGTGTAAATATTCCTACTGGTAAAGATTCTCTTTCGATGAAGCAAAAATACGATGACCAAGAAGTGTATTCTCCAGGAACAGTTATTATTACTGCTGTGGGTCATGTAAATGATATTAACAAAATTGTGGAACCTGTTATTAAAAATTCTTCTGATAGCAAGTTATACTATATAGATTTTTCAAAATCAGCCTTTGAATTAGGTGGCAGTAGTTTTGCTCAAATTCATAATAAAGTAGGTACTATTGCTCCTGATGTTAAGGATGCAAAATATTTTGCTGAGGCTTTTGAAGCTGTACAAGAAGCCGTAAAACAAGGCGTTATTCTTTCTGGTCATGATGTAGCTGCTGGTGGTTTAATTACTACTCTTTTGGAAATGACTTTCGCACAAAATGATTTGGGTTTAAAAATTGACCTAACGGATATTGGCGAAAAAGATACTACTAAAGTATTATTTAGCGAAAATTCAGCAATTGTTGTGCAGGTAGAAGATGAAAAAACCTTCAATGCAATAATGCGTAAGAATGGTATTGAGTTTAACGAAATAGGTGCGATTAGCACCAATAGAGAGTTTATTATTAAGAACTATGATACGAATCTTAATTTAGACGTTTGTTATTTACGTGATGTATGGTTCAAAACTTCTTATTATTTTGATAAACATCAAACAGCAAATAATCTTGCTGATGCTCGATTCGATAATTATAAAAATCAAGATTTGCGCTTTCGTTTTCCAGAATCATTTAGTGGACTTTTAAAGGACTATGAGTCTGATAATCGTCCTATTGCTGCTATCATTAGAGAGAAAGGTGTTAATGGTGATAGAGAAATGGCCTATTCATTATATAAAGCAGGATTTAATGTTAAGGATGTGCATATGATGGATCTCATTTCAGGTACAGAAGACTTATCGGAAGTTAAAATGATTGTATTTGTGGGTGGTTTCTCCAATTCTGATGTACTTGGTAGTGCAAAAGGATGGGCTGGAGCATTCTTATATAATGAAAAGGCAAAATCTGCTCTCGATAATTTCTATTCTCGTAAAGATACATTGAGCCTAGGAATTTGTAATGGATGTCAGCTTATGGTTGAGCTTAACCTAATAAATCCAGAGCACGAAAAACGCTCAGCAATGCTTCATAACGAATCGCATAAATTTGAGTCGGGATTTGTGAATGTGGAGATTGGCATTAATGATTCGGTAATGTTAAATTCGCTTGCAGGTAGTAGGTTAGGAGTGTGGGTAGCACATGGTGAAGGTAAATTTGAATTGCCAATGGCAGAGGAAGATTATAATATTCCAGTAAAATATGGTTACCAATCATACCCTGGAAATCCTAATGGTTCATATTATAATGCCGCAGCAGTTTGTTCAAAAGATGGCCGCCATTTGGCAATGATGCCACATTTGGAAAGAGCAATATTCAACTGGCAGTGGGCTAATTACCCTGAGGACAGAAAAACTGATGAAATTACTCCTTGGTTCGAAGCTTTTGTTAATGCGAGAGAGTGGATTAGTAGTAATTAATGGCTATAAAAAATATGGCTTTATATAAAAAAAGCTCAAGAATCATTTCTTGAGCTTTTTTTTTGCTTTACCGCTGCTATGCGATTCTATCGCATTCTTTTATCAAATGGAAAGCGATAGAATCGCGCACCTGCCACACTTTATTTAGAGTTTACATAACTAGCAGATTGTAATGCGAAATTTTCCCAGTAATCTTTATAGTCATAAGGCACTTGAACCCACTCTTTCATTGGTCTCTTTTTTCCAGAAGGGTCAAATAATTCTGATCCATCAAAGCTCAAGGCTTCTGAATGTGTTTCTTTAGTCAGTTTAAAAACCATTTCATTTTGGAAGAAACAAATAAAGGCTTTTCCATTAATCTTAAAACAAGGTTTTCCGAACATCTGACTTTTTACAGAATTCTCTACCTTTTCTCCTATCAAAAAAAATAATTCTTGTTCTTTACTCATTTTCGTTTCCTATAGACACTAATTATTAAAAAACTGATAAAATATCCATCCTATTAGTGTGCGATTCTATTACGTTCCATTATGAAATAGAACGCTATAGAATCGCACACCATTTGGGATAGTCTACTCGGTTGTTTCTTTGTTATTTTTTATTGGGTAAAATATCTGCAAACAAAAATTGAGAATAGTCTATAATCCCAATATACTCTCCGTTTTCTATAACTGGTGCTATTTTTACATTATAATTATACATTAATCGTGGCACATACTTAACGTTTAAGTGAGCTGAAATCGCAAACACTGGTTTAGTCATAATTTCATATACACTAACTTCGTCAGTGGTTTTGTTTGGAATAATTACGCCTTTTATTATGTCATTTACAGTAATAATTCCATTTGCGTCAGCACTATTTCTTTTCTGAATTATAAGCGCTTGAACATTTTTTTCTTTCATTAATTCAATAGCATCTCTAACACTTGCCAAACCATCAATAAAGAATAATCTGTCTGAAGCTATCTCTTTTGCTTTCTTAAAAGTTTCCATTATCTTAAAAATTTATAATTGTTCTGTTTTGAGATTCTCTCTTATCTTCTTGATTTGTTTTGATAAGCCGGCAACTTTATCTAACTTCAATGAAATCAATATTCCATTGCCAGGTTTTTCAATATTACATTCTTCCGAAACTGATTTTATTATCTTTTTAGTATGGTGTTCTTCTACTACAAAAAATATTATATCTGTTTTCTCTTGAATAGATAATCCTAAAAATTTTGCTGGTTCTAAACCACTTCCTTTGCCCTGAATAATTACATCACCTGTTGCTCCTGATTTTTTAGCTGTTTTTACAACTTTTTCAGTAACCTCTGGGTCAAAAAATCCTACAATTAAGTCAAATCTCATAATACTATTTTTTAAATTTGTTAATATATTTAATTAAATCTATTGCTTGTGCGTATCCTAAAACTGTAATCACTGGAAAAACGCTGGCTAATGCAATCAAACCAAACCCGTCTAAAGCAGGATTTCGACCAGGGATAACTGATGCAAGCCCTAAACCTAAAGCTGCTACAATTGGAACTGTTACAGTTGATGTAGTAACACCTCCTGAATCGTAAGCCAAGGCCACAAGGTCTTTTTTTACAAACATTGTTTGAATCAATACTGTAATATAACCTACCGTAATATATATAGCTAAGGAATCACCAACCACAATACGATAGGTGCCAATAGCTAAAGCAAAGGCTACACCTAAGGCCACTATGAAACGAAGATTGAAAATGCTAATTGTTCCACCAGTAACTTCATTTGCCTTTACAGCTACTGCATATAGTGATGGTTCTGCAATGGTTGTAGAGAACCCAATTAATGCTGCAAAAATATACACCCAATAATAGGCTTGCCAATCTGTTGAAACGCCTGAATAATATTTCTCAACAAACTCTGAGTTTGATAATTGCTTAGCCATTAACTCACCAACAGGGAATAATGCTAGCTCTAATCCCATTAGGAAAAAGGTTAAACCAAAAATTACCAATACAACACCTAAAGCAACTTTTTTTAGATTGGGAATAGTTTTTTTTATTACAAATATTTGAAATGCAGCAATTAATATTATAATAGGTGCTACATCCCTAATGGTAGTTATAAAAGTGAAGAATAAATCATTTAACATATCAAAAAATTAAAAGATTAACATACCATATCCCATTACAAATATCATTGGTAATAATGATGCAAATGCTATTAAACCAAAACCATCAGTTAGTGGGCTTCTTCCTTCAATTACTGTAGCCAAACCAACACCAATTGCAGTAACTAATGGAACTGTTATTGTGGATGTAGTAACCCCACCAGAATCGTAAGCAATACCTATAATTTCTTCAGGGGCAAAGTAGGTCATAATAATAACTAGTATATATCCACCAATTATTAAGTAATAAATTGGCCAGCCTTTAATAATTCTATACATACCTATTAAAATAGCCAAGCCAACAGAAAAAGCAACTGATAATCGTAAACCAAAGGCATAGTTTGATTCAAATTCGGGCTCTATTAAATTAGACATTAATGCTATTTTTGCGGCTTCTTTAGCTACAGCAATTAATGCTGGCTCTGCAATGGTTGTAGAAAATCCTAGAAGAAAAGAAAATAATAGTAGCCAAAATAAACTTCCTTTTTTAACCAATGCGTAGGATAAATTCTCCCCAATAGGGAATAAGCCTATCTCAAGCCCTTCTATAAACAGCATTAGTCCTATTGTTACAAACACTAAACCAACAAGGATTTCAAATAGGTTTGGAAATGGTTGTTGTATTACTACTATCTGAAAGAAAGAAACTACCACAATAATAGGTAATAAATCTATAAAAGAGATTCTTAGTTTGTTGGCTACCTTACCTACTAATTTTAATATCATATATTTCAACTCTTAGTTATCATCTAGTAAAGTTATTCTTTCTCAATAAGCAGCAATCCACTGCTGAGTGACCACGTTGCATACTATAATATTAGGAACAATAATCCTTTCCCAATAATAGCTTCTCAAAACATTTAGCAAATATATGAATTATACCTTATATTTAAAACAGTATATCCATTAGTTCTTACTTATAATTTCATATTTAGTACTATCTGCCAAATCCACTATATTTTTGCTGTATGCATATTTTCTCTTATTACTTACGAAAAGAAATACAATCACATGATACTCTGTATAATATCGTTAAATGTCACTTGCGTTTATTAGAGACAAGTAAAAGATAAGTTCACCTCCACCATTATCAAATAGTACTATTTTTCTGCTACTTTTTTCCAAATTTTCAAACACATTAATTTTAATTTCAGAAATATTATCTTTTCTGTATTTTTTCAAATTTCGTGCTGTTGTCGAAAGCAAATTATTTAAGGCTGTTGTGTCTTTTCATAGTCTTCTCTAAAAATAGCTTGATAATAATTCGAAAATTTTAGGAAGAAACACTATCAATCCTATAACAAATGCCGTTACAGCACTTATAAATACAGCTGCTGCGGCTAAATCTTTTATTTTTTTTATTTTCTCATCTTTCTCAGGAGAAATAAAGTCTGCAATATTTTCAATTGCTGAATTAACTATCTCTAATGAAATTACAAAGCCTATTGCGAATACAATAGCAATCCATTCAAAAATTGAAATTTTCAAAACAATCGAAGCAATTAATACGACTATAGTTGCTAAAAAATGAATTCTTGAATTATGCTCTTCTTTTATCAAAATATTTAGTCCGTTGAAAGCATAAACAAAACTTCTTATTCTTTTTATTACCGAAAACCTCTGTTGTTTCATACATATTTTATTAATGTCATACTTATGACTGATGTAAGAGTAATGGTGGTTTTCAAAGCG
>JAGLDA010000151.1 GCA_023145955.1 Bacteroidales bacterium | reverse complement strand
ATCCTTCTCACTAGATTTTAGAAAAACTATATGTCTTATCATTGTACAATATTTTTTTATTAATTATAGTACAAATGTAGTAAATTTGTTTTTGTAAGTTGGGTTTAATTTTTATCAATTAGGTATAATGAAAAAAATAGGTTTATTATTGATTATAAGTGTTTTATCATTCATAAATTTGAATGGTGTTAATGCTCAGGGTGTTTTAAAATCAGGTTTTAGTCCTCAAGAATATAAGGAAGTATTGTCTATAAATAGTAATCATTTTGATACCTTACTTGGCAAACACCCTCTTCCTGCTCCTGCTTCTACGCGAATATTCAGATCACAAGAGCAAGGTTTTGATAGTAAATGGGACTATTGGAAAACTAATAGTAATATCGGTGTTATAAGTATAAGAGGCACTGCTCCCACGAAGTTGAGTTGGTTGGAGAATTTTTATGCAGCAATGATTCCCGCAACAGGGAAAATTATTATTTCAGATTCCACAGAATTTAATTATAAACTGGCCAAAGATAGTAAAGCCTATGTGCATGCTGGCTGGGTTTTTGGCTTATCGTTTATGGCTGAGGATATTAATAAGCTTATGCATAAGGAATACGAAAATGGGGTTAGCAATTTTATTATTGTTGGGCATAGCCAAGGTGGTGTTTTGGCTATTATGTTGAGGTCTTATCTTGAGTATGTTTCTAATTCTTTGGGAAACAAGATTATTATAAAAACTTATGCTAGCGCGCCTCCTAAGCCAGGCAACCTATATTATGCTTACGACTTTGAAGAAATAACGCAAGGAGGATGGGCATTTAGAGTTGTCAATACTGCAGATTGGGTTCCTGAAATGCCATTATCGGTACAGCGTATTTCTGACCTTAATCCGGTAAATCCTTTGGCTCAAATTGATAAACTTATAGCTAAGGAGCCTTGGTACTCTCGATATTATGTTAATAAAACGATAAATAATTTGGATAATAAGAGCAGTAAATTGCAATCAAGATATACTAAGCTATTTGGAGATAAGTCGTTTAAGTATGTGTCTACTGCATTTCCTGAAGCAGAGAGTCCAACTTATGCCGAAAGCTTTAATTATACAGTTTGTGGCAATGCCATTATACTGCGCCCTACAGATGAATATAGAATAAACTATGTTGAAAAATCTGATTATAGCATTTTTGTAAATCACCATTTTTATGCATATTGGTTCCTTATTAATTCTCAATATCCAGATAGAGGATAGTTTTAGTATAAATTGCCATAATGACATTGTTTAGTCAATGGCTCCATCTTTGCAAAGAGTAAATTAATATTTTTTATAAGTATTGAAATTAGAAACATAAAATATTACTCATGATATACGATACAATAATTATAGGTGGAGGCCCTGCTGGTCTAACAGCAGGAATATACCTTTCTAGAGCGAAACAGAAAGTGCTTATTCTTGATAGTGGAATGGCAGGAGGGCAGATGGTGCTTACTCACGAAATAGCTAATTACCCTGGCTACGAAAGTATCAGTGGTTTTATGTTGGCTAGTAATATGCAAAAGCAAGCTAAGAAACATGGTTGCGACATTAAGACAAATGTACGTATTGATAAATATGAATTAGATGGCGAAATAAAGAAGATAACACTTGCAAATGGTGATGCTTTTGATTCTAGGTCTATAATAATTTCTACTGGTGGTAGGAGTAGAGAAATAGGAGCGATGGGAGAAAAAGATTTTTCTGGTCGTGGTATCTCATATTGTGCTACTTGCGATGGTGACTTTTTTCAGGATAGAGAAATAATGGTTGTAGGTGGTGGCAATTCTGCTCTCGAAGAAGCTGTTTCGCTTACTACATATGCTAGTAAAGTTACAATTATACATATGCTTGACGATTGGCAAGCTTTTGATTCTGCAATTAAGGATATGGAAGCAAATCCAAAGATTGATTATATAATGAATACTAAAATTACGGAGTTTAAAGGAGAACAAGGTCTTAAATCTGTAGTATTAGAGAATTTAAAAACAGGAGAAAAGGTTGATCGTAATATTGATGGAGTATTTATCTTTGTTGGGTATGTGCCAAATACTGAGGTTTTTAAAAATATTGTAGAGCTTAATAAATGGGGCGAAATAATTACTAATGATAGTTTTGAAACGAGCTTAAAAGGTGTTTATGCAGCAGGAGATAATATTCACAAGCCTTTTCGTCAGGTTACAACAGCAGTAGGCGATGGTACAAATGCAGCACTGCATACTTTGGAGTTTTTAAATGCGTAGTAGTAAATAATCATCCCAATATATCAGGAATATTCCTGCTATGTTTAGCATAAAATAATTTTCCAGCTTTATCCACCACAATTTGTGGTGGATTTTTTTTGCCTCCTCTAATATTCTTTGATTTAGTTATATAAATCTTAAATTGCTTGCCTTTATGTATTCCCAATAGATGAATAGGGTTCTCATAGAGCTTACTCATTATCCCTTTTCCGTAAATGTAGTTTTTAATTGTCAGTAATTCTTTCATTTGCGATACTTTTCTTGATAATTATATACCCAATTATAGCACCTAAAAGTATAGCAATGATATCATTTATATCAAAAGTTCTACTGGTGAATAATTGTTCTAATTCGTAAATTAATAGTCCTACAGTAATCCCCATAGTAGAGATTATAGGTTTTTTACTTTTAATAATTAGTGGAATCATTGATAAACCAAGTGCTGCTGCAAAATTGGGTAGAGATGCAATAATTAGATTTAAAAATTGACTATCAATTTCAAAGTAATGCCTTATTGTATGAGTTAGTATGGCTATAGAAATTGAAAATAATAAAACGATAATCGGCAATAGCTTTAATCGAGTGTTCATATATTTAAAATTATTAAGCAAATTATTGATTATAAAAAATAAAAAAAAGCCGTGTTGTATAACAACACGGCTTTTTAAAATATCATTATTAAGAAGACTACTTACGTACAGCTTCTTTGATACGAGCTTTCTTGCCTTTAAGTCCACGTAGATAGAAAATTCTTGCTCTACGTACAACTCCATGTTTCATAACCTCTACGGCTTCAATCATAGGAGAAGCAAAAGGGAATATACGCTCAACACCAATACCACCACTAATCTTACGAACAGTAAATGTTTCAGTATTTTTAGAACCTTTGCGTTGAATTACAACACCTTGGAAGCCCTGTAAACGCTCTTTGTCGCCTTCCTTAATTTTATATGTTACTTTTATAGTATCTCCTGCTTTGAAAGCTGGAAGTTCTTTACGATCAATAAATTCGTTCTCAACGAAATTAATTATGTCTGCTTTACCCATTATTCTCTAATTTTTAATATTTCTTACCCTTAAAAAGGAGTGCAAATATACGTTCTTTTTTTCTTTAAATTAAATGAAAACTAATATTTTTTTTTACTAGTCTAAGTATTAATTATCAGTTGATTAAGGCTTTGTTATTTACCTATTATATTAAAAAAACAATAGGCCCACTTAATAAAGTGAGCCTATTATTGCTTAATTCTTATGAAAACTACTCAGCGTGTGCTTCAGAATTATCTTCTGATGGCTTACGTAATTTTAAGTACATCTTGCTTTCAAGTTTAATATGAGTGCCATGAGGTACGTCAATAATATGGTCTGGGGCTTCTATTACGTGCTGAATTTCTTCAACATGCTGATCAGCACCTAATATCATTTCTTGTACATAATAAGTTCCAATACCAGCAAAGTAACCTACCATTGCTAATAAACTTATCTTTTTCATATACCATACAAAGTCAATTTTCTCCATACCCATTGCAGCTACACCAGCAGCAGAACCAATGATTAAGATACTTCCACCTGTACCAGCAGTATATGCTAATAATTCCCAGAAAACACCGTCAACACCGAATGTTCCAGAATGAGCAATTTCGTACATTCCCATTGAACCAGCCACTAGAGGCACATTATCAACAATAGATGATAATAGACCAATTGCAGTATCAATTAAGTATATATTTTGTCCTGTAACATCATCTAACCATTTTGAAACAATAGTAAGGTGACCTGCAGATTGTAATGAAGCTACAGCAGAAAGGATTCCTAAAAAGAATAGTATGGTTGGAATGTCAACCTTTTTTAGGACGTTAGTTACTGCAAGAAATTGTGTTGCTTCATCGCCGCGCTTACGGTTAAGAACTTCGCTTAGGGTCCAAATAATACTTAGCCCTAATAGCATACCCATATATGGAGGTAAGTGTGTTACTGTTTTGAATACAGGAACAAATAATAAAGCACTTACTCCAACAATAAGAAATAATAATTGCTCACCACTTGTAGTATATATCTTTGAATTATTATCTGTTTTAGGAGTTGTAACATTACCTTTTTGAGTGAATGTTAGTATTAATAATGGTGCAACCATAGCTACCACACTTGGTATAAATACCATCACTATAATATTAGCTGCGGTTACTTGACCACCAATCCATAGCATAATAGTTGTAACATCACCAATTGGAGACCATGCTCCACCAGCATTAGCAGATATTACAATAATACTTGCAAAGAACCATCTTGTTTCCTTGTCCTCAATTAGTTTCTTTAGTAATGTTACCATTACAATTGTAGTAGTAAGGTTGTCAAGTGCTGCTGACATGAAGAAAGTTAAAACACTAAGAATCCAAAGAAGTTTCACCTTCTTGGTGGTAGTAATTTTATCAGTAATTAATTTAAATCCATTATGCTGATCAATAGTTTCAACAATAGTCATTGCTCCCAAAAGGAAGAAAAGAATTTCAGCAATTTCAGTTAGGTGATGTCCTAATTCATGCTTTACAAAATGAGAAGCAACCTCTTTAGTTTGCTCAGCATCTAAGTTGTAGCCGTTTACAAGCTCGTTCCAGTTTACGCTATACCCTAAACTTAGAATATCCACACTATTTAAAGCATAAATAGCCCAGGTAAGTGTACCTATTGCCAATGCCGATGCTGCTTTATCAAGCTTCAAAGGATGCTCTAAGGCTATAGCCATATAACCTAGAACGAAAATAATTACCATTAAAATAAACATAGTCTTTTTGTTTTAATATTTTATAAAATAAGTTACTAATTGATTAAGAATGATTCTGTAATAATCTATTATCGCGTGCAAAAGTAATAAACTATACCTTTGAAAAACTAAAAAAAAACTTTTTTAACAATTGTTGAGCGATATCATTTTATAGAATGATAATAACGGTAAGTAATTATTGATTTATCTGCTAAAATTCTGAACTTTATATCTTTATAAATGCATTGTTTTATCTTAATGAAAGCGCAATTATATTTACTATAGTTATTATCTTTGTATACAACTTTTGTGAAATATTATTGTCGAAGTATAAGTTTTCAATCGAATTAATTTTGGAAATTTAATTTAATACATTAAAAGCTATGATTAAAAAATACACATTATCAATACTTATACTCTTTGTATTTAGTACAACTATTATTGGCCAAACATATGATTTTGGATTTGAGAGAAATAGCTCAGTTATTGTAAAAGATATTCAAGGAAACCCTATATCAATGCCTTGGGTGGGTGGTTTTAATTCAGTGCATATGCAACAAATGGATTTAAACTTAGATGGTGTTCTCGACCTTTTGGTTTTTGATATTCATGGAAATAAATTATCAACTTTTATTAATGATAATATTGCTGATAGCGCTAGTTATACTTATGCTCCAGAGTATGCTAAAAAGCTGCCAAAAATAATTAGTTGGATACAAACACTTGATTATGATGGAGATGGAGATATGGATATATTCACATACGTGCCAGGTGGAATTACTGTATACCTTAACGAATCAACCAGTAGTGATCTAATATTCACCATGAAGGAGTATATGATAAAATATTATTCGGAGGCTGGTTATTATATTAATATATTTGTTTCGGCAGTAGATTACCCTGCAATAGTTGATGTAGATTTTGATGGAGATTTTGATATAGTAACTTTTGATATTTTGGGAGGAGTATTGGTGTATTTCAAAAATTACTCTACAGAATTATCATTACCTACCGATTCCTTTGAATTTAAAATTGATGACCATTGTTGGGGCAACTTTTTTGAGGGTGAAAATTCTAATTCAGTTATGCTAGACCATAGTTGTATTAATAAAACGATTGAACCACCTTTGCCAAAAGGCGAAGCTAAGCATACAGGATCAACAGTTCTAATTATGGATCTTAATAATGATACACTTAATGATTTATTATTGGGAGATGTTGACTTCTTTACGATTACTAAACTTATGAATGGTGGCACTTTGGACTCTGCTCATATGATTTCACAAGATACAATATTTCCTATTTACGATACTTCCATCAATCTAATCTCTTTTCCGGTAGTAAATAATATTGATATTGATAATAATGGTATAAAAGATTTTATTATTAGTCCATATGAGGCTGCTTATTATAAGCCTGAGGCTCTTAATAGTGTTCATTTGTATGAAAATGTTGGCACAAATGAAGTCCCTATTTTAGAATTTAGAATGAAAAACTTCATGCAGAATAGAATGATTGATGTTGGTGATGATGCTTCTCCAACTCTTGTGGACGTGGATGGTGATGGACTGAAGGATTTAATTATTGGTAACTATGGAGAAATAGAATCTTCTTATTTTGATACACTTTGGTATATCCTGCAAACCGAAAAAATATCTAATCTTACATATTATAAGAATGTAGGTAGTGCAGCTAACGCTGAATTTCAATTTATGGATGGTAATTGGTTTAACATGGATGCTCTAGGTAGAGTAGCTTTAAAACCAACTTTTGGTGATTTGGATGGTGATGGCGATATGGATATGCTTTGCGGAAACAATAAGGGAACTCTTATATATAAAGAAAATATTGGTGGTGCAAATCAACCGATGAATTTTGATACAGCAAGTATAAGAAATTATCAGAGTATAGATGTTGGTGAGTTCTCGGCACCGCAATTAATAGATATAGATGGCGATAACCTTATTGATTTAGTTATTGGTCATAGACGTGGTACTATTCATTATTATCAAAATACAGGTACTGCTACAAATCCAATTTTTACTTATGTAACCGACTCTATGGGTTATGTGAATACCTCTACATATTGGCATTATAATAATGGATATTCTGTTCCAAATTTCTTTTACGATAATACTGACACTCTTAGAGCTATGATAGGTTCTGCTTCAGGATTTGTTTTTTATTATAAAGATATTAGAGGCAATGAGCTTAATACTTTTGGTGTAGACTCTAATTTATATTATACTGATTGGGCAGAGACTCTTTATTCAGTTATGAGTTTTACAAATGAGGGTTTAAATTGGGAGCCATATACCACAGGTTTTAGATCATGCCCATTGATGTACGATTTTGATGGAGATACATTGTTGGACTTAATGATAGGGTCTTTCTCTGGTGGAATTACTTATTTTAAAGGCACTTCGGGTCCAAGTGTTGGTTTTGATGAGGTGGTATTTAATGCCCCTCAAATTAATGCTTACCCAAATCCCACTGAAGATATTTTTAATATTGATATTTCGGATATAATGAAAATTAAAAATATCGAGCTTACTGTATTTGATGTGGCAGGTAGAGTAATTTCCAAAAGAAAATATGGACCTCAAGGCAATATTAGAATTGATGTTAGTAGCTTAAAATCAGGTATATATTTTGTGAAATTGGATTTTACTAGTCGCTCAGGTAAGAAAGACAGAAAGGTGTTGAAATTGATGAGAATATAGATGATTATATTGGATCTAATTTAATGAGCTTAACTAAAACATATAATAACTATTTTAGCTAATATATTTGTGGAAATTAGATAATGATTCTCCAATCTATCTTGTTTTCTAATTTAAATTTATATATTTGTACTATTAATTGGTATGCAGCAATTATTAGCCTACCATTGGAGGAAAACTTAGGTTTAAAAAAGTATTGACTCTAAATTAATTAAAGCAGCATTTTTTGTAATGATGTTAGTTGACTTTTAAATAATAGTTTATGAATAAAATAATGTTTTATTATATATTTATTTTTGTATTATTTTTATCCATTAGTAAAAAGGTAATAGCTGGGTCCAATCATTTTGCAGATACAGCTTTAATTAATAAACTGCATAGCGAATGCAAATCAATAATTTACACTGATCCTCTAAGTGCAAATATAAAAATTGATTCGATAATTAAATTATCTAATGAAATTCATTATAAGCTTGGATTATATAAAGCATATAATTCGAGAGGAATTGTTGGTTTTATGCTTAATGATCATAAATATGCAATTTCATCCTATTTAAAATCTTTGCAGTATGTAGATACAAATAAAAAGAGCCAAGAAATAAGGTTATACTCAAATTTATACTTATCCTATTCGTTGTCTAATAATTCAGATAGTGCATTATACTATTTGCTTCTTGAAAATAAATTGGCCAAACAATATAAAATAGAATATTGGTATGCGCAGAGTGTTTTAGATCTTGGTAACTATTACCTTAATAATTCTGAATATGCTAATGCAGCTAGTTATTTGCTAATAGTAGATGAGATATGTGAAACATCAAAAGATACCATATACATATTAAAGGCTTATAGTAGTTTGGCTCTTTTCTATAAAACTATTGATGATTTTGACAAATCGTATTTATATTTTTCTAAATCAATTGAAATTGATAAAAGATTATTAACGATTGATTTATTGAGTGTTAATTATTCGAATATGGGGGAGTTATTTCTTCGTTTAAAAAGTAATTATGATACTGCAATATACTATTATAAGAAGTCAGTAGAGGTAGCTAATCCTTATAATAAAAATCAGACTATTTTACAATCAAATATAAATATTGGTAATGTTTTTCTTGAGAAAGATGATGTTGATTCTTCATTTTATTACTACTCTAAAGCATATAATGATACATTGCTTAGTTATTTTCCACATTATAAGGCGGCTATTCTTGTAAATATAGGGTATTATCATTATAAAAAAGTAGATTACAATAAAGCTGTAGAGTTTTTATTGGAAGGCTTATCCTTGTCTAATGAATTAGATCTATTGACTTTTAATAGTCTTGCTTTAAAACACCTTTGGAGATTGGAAAAAGATAATGATAATTATAAGCAAGCATTGTATTATCATGAAGAATATAATGATGTTATAGATTTATTGCAAAGCGAAGAAGCTATTAATAAGTTGGCTATAATTAACTATGATAAGTATTTAGTAGATAAAAAATACAAAAATGAGTTGCTTATTGGTGAAAATTTTAAGCAACAGCATCAATTGTTTGTTTACAGAGTAATTATTGGATTTGTGATTTTAATTGTTATAACACTACTTGTTTTTGTTTATTTACTATCTAAGAAAAGGAAGGTAATTAAAGAGTTAAATAGTGGTTTAACAAAGAACTATGCTGCACTATCAAATGTTAATGATTTGCTGAGGAATCAGGAATCAGAGTTGTTAGTTATGTTGAAAAATAAGGATAGATTTGTTTCAATAATAGGTCACGATCTTAAAAATCCATTCTCTGGATTATTGGGTTTGCTGGAAATTATGGATAGTGATTGGGATGAAATGGATGATAAAGAGAAAAAAGAAAGTATAGGATTGCTTTATCAATCATCAATACAGACATACCAACTTTTGGAAGACCTGTTGGAATGGGGAAAGACACAACAGGGTTTAATAAAAGCTAAGTTTGAAAATGTCGATTTATCGGAATTAGTTGATAAGGTAATTATAAATTATAAAATACAATTACTTAGAAAGAAAATAGAGGTAGAGAATGAAATACCTAAAGGAACAAAAGTTTTTACGGATTCAAAATTAAGTTCTCAGATATTTCATAATTTTTTAGGAAACGCAATAAAATACAGTCATAATGACGCCAGTATATTTATTAAATTTATTATTACAAATAATACATATAATATATGTGTTGTAGATCAGGGGATAGGGATACCAGGTGATAAAATAGCTACTTTATTTGAATTTGATTCTAACTTTAATAGACCAGGCACTAATAATGAAAAAAGTACTGGTATGGGTTTAATACTCTGTAAAGAATATTCTGATTTAATAGGTTCAAAAATTGAAGTAAATAGTGTAGTAGATAAAGGAAGTTCTTTCTGTTTACTAATAGATAAGATTAGTATATCATAAAATGATAGTTTGTTATAAGTGATTAATATGTTATCGCTAACTAAAAACAAACTCACAAAAAAAAGAGCGAATAATTAATTATTCGCTCTTTTAAGTTATTTCGATAGTTATTGACTAACCAGCAACCATATCTTCAGCACCAGGTAGCATTCCTGCTAGTTTTTGTGGGTCATGAATTAAAATAGGAATATGTTGTGGGCAAATAGAGTATTTAATTCCCCTAAATGATAAGCCTACTAAAGGCACTTCGTTATCGTTGCGCTTGCAAAAAATGCACTCATCTTCGTTATGATTTTCCATTATATTTTTCAGTTTATTAATTAATAAAGCGCAAAGATAATAAAATAATACTTGTAGGTAGTGTTTAATTATTAAAACTAGGTATTAAGAACTATTTATTAGGAATTACAATTATATTTAGTTGTAATATTGGTCGTTTTATTGAGTGTATAACTTGCTTCGTTTGTAGGAGGGGTCAAATATTTTAATTGGGTGTTGCAACTATAACTTAATACTGCGCACTTACCACAATAATCCATACCTTTGACCAACAAAAGTAAAATTTAACCTATGGAATCAATAAAGGAATTATATAGAATTGGGCGTGGACCATCGTCAAGTCATACAATGGGGCCTGTGCGTGCTGCTAAGGTTTATAAAAATAGATATAAAGAAGCAAAAGCTTATCGAGTAACGTTATTTGGAAGCTTAGCTTTAACTGGCAAAGGACACCTTACGGATGTTGCTATTATTGAGGAACTTGCTCCTGCCAAAGTTGAAATTGTCTGGAAAAAAGATGAGCGTAAGACTTTTCACCCTAATGCTTTACAATTTGAAGTAATTGGAGAAAAAGAAAGCCATCCATGGTTAGTTTATAGTGTTGGAGGTGGTAAAATTGTGGATGATGATTCCAAAGATAGGAAAATGGAATTGATATATCCACAAAATAATATGCAAGATATACTTAACTATTATAAAGAAACAGGCAGGGCGTTTTGGGAGTTAGCATATGAAATTGAGGGTGATGAATTATGGTTACATCTAGCAGAAGTTTGGCGTGTTATGAAGGATGCTATTTCTCGAGGGTTGGTAAATGAAGGGTTGATACCTGGAGGATTAAAGCTTCAAAGAAAATCAGCTTCAATATTTGCTAAATCTAGAAGTTTGAGTGGTCACGCAAAAACAACGAGCAAAATATTTGCATACGCCTTGGCGGTGTCTGAGGAAAATGCATCGGGTGGTGTAGTTGTAACTGCTCCAACTTGTGGCTCTTGTGGTATATTGCCTGCTGTGCTTAAAATTAGTCAAGAACATTTTGAACTTGATGATGAGAAGATAATAAGAGCCCTTGCAACTGCTGGATTAGTAGGAAATGTGGTAAAACATAATGCCTCAATTTCTGGTGCAGAGGTTGGCTGCCAGGGTGAAGTTGGTACGGCCTGCGCGATGGCTTCAGCGGCTGCTACTCAATTGGCAGGAGGTTCGCCTGCGCAAATTGAATATGCTGCTGAAATGGGTTTAGAACATCACCTTGGTCTTACCTGTGACCCGATTAATGGTTTAGTTCAAATCCCTTGTATTGAACGCAATGTGCATGCTGCTGCTCGTGCTTTTGATTCGGCTAGCTATTCCTTACTTTCTGATGGTAAGCATTTTATTAGTTTTGATGTAGTTACAAAAACCATGAACGAAACGGGTAAGGATATGCCTAGTATGTATCGCGAAACTGCTCTTGGCGGTTTGTCTGTCTTTGGTGATAAGGATTTTGTTGATAATTAGATTGATTAGTATTTTCTGATAAAATAAATGTGGAAATCTATAATAGATTTTGGTAAATGTGGGTCCTCCTTTGTGTAAAAGGAGGTGGCAGTTTTGAATACATTCTGCTAGTACTTCAATCTTTACAAAACTGACGGAGGACTTGAATTTTATTGTTGTAAAATACGGCACTACAGGATTTAGAGTGA